>MIBM01000057.1:0-278 GCA_001830645.1 Spirochaetes bacterium RIFOXYC1_FULL_54_7 | reverse complement strand
AAAACAGCCCGAAACCGGCGTAAAGACGTACAGGCCGCCAACTTACGAGGAAATAGCGGGCGACAGGGCCAAACCACAGCCACCAGCAAGCCATCCCGTGTACGCCACGGACGCCCATCTGACCCCCGAGTTGGAACAGGAATTCCAGGCGTGGTACCACGACGTGGCGATCAAGTCCGGTCTCTGGCCGGATCCAGACGACAAGGAACACCAGTACTGGTACCGCCGGGCATTCCTTGCCAACGCCAAACCCAACTCCAAGGGCCACTGGCCATCGG
>MIBM01000056.1:4713-14139 GCA_001830645.1 Spirochaetes bacterium RIFOXYC1_FULL_54_7 | reverse complement strand
TCCGCAAGGGGTCCCGCAGCGACCGCTCCGGAACCCATGCTCCTGGCAGCCGCAAACAGCTCGTCGTTCAACTTATTCCCGCGCCCAGCCTGACCAGGAAGTGCCATCGAAGTAGTTTGACCAGAGGCCATTGCCCACGGTGAGGGCAAAGACTCTCAGTTTCCCAGCCCCTTCATCGGCTACATAAAATTTTGATATGTAGTTTGCCGAGACAGAAGTCTGGAAGTTGACGATATCGGCAAAATCCGATCCTTCGCTGGCAGAGGCAGTTGTCGGATTGAACTCGGTGCTTATATCGAACTCCAGGTAGCCTGATGCGCTGGCTGCGTCGCTTGCGTAATTGGTTCCGATCAGCAGGTAGGTGTTGGTTCCATCGTCAACGACAGTTGGTGTCGAGAAGGCATGGGGTAGATCGGATTTTTCAAATACGCCGGATACCGGCCAGGCGCCCGAACCATTGTATGTGTACAATTTTCCGCTTATGCTGGAAAAGATAACGTTGGTTCCATCTGTGGTCACCCCGGTGAACGAATCATCTGGCAGATTTGCCACTACCGCAACAAGAGCATCTGCCGTGGCTTCTTGATAGATAGCTTCACCCGCGGTAAGCCAGTAATCTGTACCATCGAAAGCTACAGATGTTGGCCTGCCGCTTAGATCGGTCAGTTCTGTTCCGCCGGGTCCGGTTAAAACAAATGATGTGCCATTCCAAAAATACACCGAGTACGATGTTGTGGTAGCACTATCAACGGTCGTGTCTGCTCTGGTGACAACAAAGAGCTGGTCGTTTGCGCTCAATAAGCTGTCAATCTGGCCATTTTCAGCGAAGGTTGCATCTACGCTAACCCAGTCAGTTCCATTGATGGTAGACCAGACTTTCTGTGTACCATCACCGATAAGTCCGAAAGTCACAAACAGAGTGGGAGTGGCTCCCCCAATTGTAGCCGCACTGCTTGCGGTTCCGTTGGATACGCCAGGTGGAATTGTAGCCAGTTTTTTCCATACACCAGCCACAGGCTTCCAGATAGTGCCGTTAATGATTGTGTAGTAATCGGATCCGAGCCTGCCCACGAAGTCAGGAGAGGTGCCATCAAACGCCGCTGTCCGGCTGGCATTGATATCCGTCTCCTGGGCTATGCTCGCAAATATGCCAACCGGCCCATCAGTACAGGCTGAAACCCCGACCATGAAAACCAAGGAAATCAATATAAGCAATACGACGGTTCGGTAGTTTTTTCTGTTCATAGGTAATTCTCCATAGGGCATATAGAAAAGGCTCATAAGTGGTAGGCGACGGACAAGGTGGCGTCCATGAAGAAGCCGGTACGGTTCTGGGCACTGTCGTCGTAGAACTGGGGGACAATGTCAAACAGCAAGTTCAGGCCATAACTTATGTCGCCAGTGGCGCGCCAGTAGAAGGATGAGCCGAATTTGAACAAGGGGTCTATGTGCTTGTCTTCACCCAGTGAAAGTATGGCCATCCCAAGGCCTGCGGTAGGGGCAATGATGAAGGGATCCAGATTGAAGGCCCTGACAAACCGGAAAGAAAGAGGCGCCATGAACAGACGTCGTTCAGCAAGGGTTCCTATAAAAGCTCCGGCGAGGTCTCCGCCAAAGGCCCAGTTGTCGTTCAGAAAATGAACATACGAGAGAGCAAAGGCAAAACCTGGATACATGTTGGTATCGGACACAAAAGATCCCGCCTCCGGGTCGTATATGGCCAGGGCCAGCTTGGTACCCAGGGTCAGTGACAGGATGCCGTCGCCCTTTTCGAAGGCCACATAGGGAGAACTTGCTATTGGTGTCGGTATATCCTGGGCTGCAAGGGGTAGAGCCAAGGCCACAAGGGCCAGTATGAAAACAATGTAAGCTGAGCGCATCGATCCTCCGGTAAGGCTTGTGATTGCTGCCGCGGTGAGGGCTGCGGCATACAGTGCGGGCTCGCAAGACTATACCACGCGCCACGCTTGATTGAAAAGGCTTGCGGACTCCCAACGTTACGCCGTGTGGCCGTTTACCGGTATCGACCTGTGTGATGTGCGTATCCTTCCAGCCACAACCGACGAAAGTATGGCCCAGGATGATCCGTAGTTGGGGCCTGGATACCAGTGCAGCTCGACCAGGGCGATGGAGTAGACATTTGCCCGGGGCGGTTCTCCAGCTAGCCTGGTGGCTTCGGCAAGTATGTCCACCCGTCCTGTCCCAACCGGGATGCAGCTGGGGGACGTTTCGTCCAGTACGGCACATATCATGCCTTTTCCTGCCGGAAAGGGGCCATAACACCATTTGTCGGAACCGGGAGCGGAGTTGGCATCTTCACCCAACACCGATGCCGGAGGCTCAAGGATGAACGGAGAGAGTCCGGGCAGGATGGCGTCATTGAACCCTGCCTGGACGGGCATTGCAAGAAGTTTACCCTCCCACCGCAGTGCGCCGAATTCCAGGGATAATCGAAAGGAAGAGGCCAGGCTGGCTAGTAAACCACCGTCCAGGCTGCGTCCAAGCCAGGCCAGGACAGGAAAGTCGAACCAGGCCCTTGAACCTTGAAGGCCATTCAAGGTAAATAGTTTACCACGAATCATGGCCAGATCCCTGAGGACATTGCCCGGCGGGACTATGGCCAGCGCCAAGGATGCGTGCGTTTCCGTTGTTTCCAAATGCATGAAGCCATAGTATACTTGGTTAAACCAGCTGTAAAGGAAAGATCGTCCTATGAAACATAAAGTCGAGCGCCTAACGAATCGCCTGACAGCAATCGTCTCGTCCTGGCCAGGGGTCGAGTGCATCCTGTCATGCGAATGTGGCGAAACCGATACCATTGATCCATATTTTGCCCTTATACTTGACGTATATTGCTCTGGTCATATCCCTGATGATGCTTCGCGCCAGTCAGCCTTTGGTGATCCTGGAGCCTTCGAGAGCTCCCGGGGGCGTGAAAAAGACCGGTTTTTCATTGACGGCTTGCCAATCCGTGTGGAATACAAGCGCACTTCCGGCATAGAAGACCTCCTTGACAACAAATTCGACAGCATGTGGGTTTTCCGTGGTGCTGGCACCTATATGCTGTACCGTATCGTCAACGGCAAGGTCCTGTATCGGCGCAGCGATTGGATAGAACGGGTACGCAATGGTTTGGCCGATACGCCTGCAGACTTCTGGGAACGTCTGGTGGAAACCCATATGTTCAAGATGGAGCACTGCCTGAGCGATCTGGGCGGAGCAGCTCTCAAGGACGACCGCTACTTCTTCTTCGTATCCCTTTCGGGTTTCGTGCGTTCCTGTGCGGCAGCCCTGTTTGCCCGCAACCGGCAGTGGGAGCCTTCCGACCGCAATCTTACAGAATCCCTGCTGGTCCTATCGTGCCTCCCGGAAGATTTTTCAGGTCGCTGGGAGAGCCTGTTGCGTACCGACGGGTCTTTGAATCCGGAGCGCAAGTACCAGATTGCCCAGTTGATAGCAAGGAGCATGTTTGCCCAAAGCTGCCAGTAACCGTCTCCATCAGGCCATCCTTGCAGTCCTCAGCTTCCTCCTTCTATCCTCTTGCGGGCTGGTGGCTGTCCCTGGTTTGTTTGTTGAAGTTGATGGGAATCTACTGCCCGTATTGTCTGAAAAAGTTGACAATCCAACAAGTTTGCAGGCTGTGAAGCTTCCGGGCTTGCGGTATATCTTCTCCAAAACTATGGTTACGGAAGCCCTCTCTGATATTGCCATCAGGATGTCGGTCAAAGGCTCCGTAACGGTGGCCGTGTTCGCAAGAGAAAAGGATGAGTCCCCATTCCTCACGGCCAGCTTCGAAGGTCTGGGCGAACCCTTGCTTGAGTTCCGTCTACTTCTACCCGCTGGCTCAACTGTAGCAGGTATAGAGCTGGCACTCGATGATGCGCAGTCAGCAACAATAAAAGGTTTTTCAATCTCCTCTCCCTATATTGGTTACCGTTCCGGCGGCATAGATGGCTCGCCTGCTCTGGCTTCACATGGGGTTCAGCGTACTTTCGCTTTCGATGCGGATTCCTGGCCGGCTGAGATACGGCTACCGGCTGCTGATGGGCCTGGCTGGTCTGTGGTGGTATGTCAGGGTAATGAAGGTACCTTGCGGGTAGTCGGCCAGTCTGCCGGCTTTGAATCGTCACCGCACCCTGACCGCCCGCTGGCCATACCCCTGGAACTGACCGGGGGGCTATCAGTCAGCGTCGCAGCCCTTGATACGGGCGGCATAGCCGAGGCCTACCTGCACTTCGGCGGCGGCGCGCCGCTGTCGGATCTGCATGCCATACTGGCCGGGGCAGAGCTGACTGGAGATTACAAGCTGTACCGCTGGGATCTGCTCCCGGATACCTTGGTATTCGATTTTGCAAACTATGCGATTCAGGACAGGTACTTCAAGCGGCTTGCGTTTTTTGCGGAAAAACCCGGCTTCAGGGGCAGGCTGGCGGATGACCGGGAGCTAGCCAGTCTCCATGGCTGGAATGCCCATGATTATCCTCCCTGGACTCTGTCCAGTTTCTATAATTTTGCTGCGGATACAGCCTTCAAGTTGAATACCAACGAGCTGGCCTTGCTTGATCTTCTGCTTGATTACGGCCTTGTAACAAAAGAGGCCAGTGGACGCTTGATACCTGGAAAGGGTGCCCTCATTTCAATCACCAGGGAGTCAACAGCGGTGTACAGGCGCATTTTCATGGACCATGAGGCTTCCCATGCCCTGTTCTTCCAGGATGAGGCCTACAGGCTGCTTTCGGAGCGTATATGGTCAGCCCATGATCCTGCCACCAGGCGCTTCTGGATACGCCATCTGCGCTGGCGTAATTATGACACCACAGATTCATACCTGAATGTTAATGAACTTCAGGCTTACATGGTCCAGCAATCGGCTGCCGGTGCGGTCACCTATATCCGTGACAATGTGCTTGTCCGCCTTGCCGCAGCCTATCCTGCTGCAGCTGAAGAACTGCTGGTTGACACGCCGGCCATCCTGGCTACAACTGCCCTGGATGCCTCAGCCCTGGATGCCTATCTACGTGAGCGCTGGGATGTGTCAGCTGGCCGTTTCGGCCGCGTCAGACGCATAAACCTGCCCTGACCACGTATTCCGGCGAATGGATCAGCTCCGTTCGTATTCCAGTTCGGCTTTAACCGTCTTGATGCACCATTCACGGGTTTCGGCAAGAAGGTCTACAGGAGATGGTGTGTTTTCACCAGCTTCTCGACGTATGGCAGCTGCGGATGGCAATATGGTGGTCCACACATCCCGTTCCCTTCCAGTCAGATCGTCAAGGTAGGTGGCTGCAGGTTCCTGGGGACAGGGCAAGCCTTCAAGTTCTGCCAGGTAGTACGCAAGGAACTCATCCGGTCTCTGGAATGGCCTGCCTGACGCAAAGACACGCCCTTGTATCCTCGGTTTCCCGCTGCCCTGGAACTGGATATTGGTCCTGACTCCAGAACCGCGATGCCGGATGATTTCGCTTGTGGAACGTCCTCCAAAGGCTTCCAGCCGCTCACGGTAGGCTACCAGTGGTTTGGTTACATAACGGAAGGTACCGTCTGCATCAGCTTCGCGGTCCAGGCTCTGGTTGCGGTACAGGAATGCTGAAAAAAGGGACTCAAAGGGTTTTAGCCGGTTCTGACGCAGGTCGAAATACGGGTAGATGTAGGTGCCACGGGCGTAACTCTTGCCAAAGGGATAGGAGAAATCCGCGCCGTACAGTTGTATCTTGCTTGCCCCCATGTATTCAGCCAAGGAAACCGCTGCATGGGTCACGTTTCCTCCCGAAGTATCCAGTATCGGAAAGGCCCTGAACCGGGCAGCCACATACCGGTCCAGAGGATGGCCGGAGGAAAAGTAATACCGCTTGGCTGCCATTCGGGTCACCGTGGGCGGTGATGCGAGATCCACGAAGAGGGGCATGCCTGATGGAAGGCCCTGCATGAAGTGGTAGTAGCTTATGTGCTGGCAATCGATGGAGATGCCGGCATCAGGCTGAATGCCCCCCAGCAACAATGCCCGTATGCTGGTATCGGTGGCTATCAGGAACTTGCCTTTTCTGGTCTCGGCAATTTCATCCAGCTGGGTTTCCAGCGATGGTCCGGCAGCGGTGATTATCGCTTCCCGCACGGGTCCGACGGGTGGGGTGGGGTCTGCAGCCGAACGCAGGTTGCGTACAATGTTGGAGAACCATCGTTTGCCAAAGAAGGACTGCACCGAATAGTCGTCGGAGATGCCTCCGGTAAGATTGCGTACCAGGTCAGCAGCCTTGTGGTATTGTACTGGATAGGCGTCAACCAGGCTCCTGAGGGGTACGGTAACCAGATCGCCGTTGATGGATGGTATGTAGCGCGACATCACCGCGTCGGCCAGTTCCTCGTCGTCGGGGTCCACCAGCAGGGTCAATCTGCGGTTGCCCAGAACATGGGTAACATCGATACGCTCCAGTATCGCGCGCAGTGCCCTGGCATCGTATTCAACTATTATACCCTTCGAAACTTTCCTGCCTGGTAGCAAGGCTTCCAGGCCATAACCGGCTCCCATGCCAAAAAAGACGTAGAAACCGATCCTGTCATATTCGGCTGCCAGTCGTATGGCTTCCCGCTCGGGATCCATTCTGGAATGCAGGTAGTTCTTCCTGCTTGCCTGGGCTATGAAGGGCACCAGCATACCGTTTCTGGCCTGTTCAAAGCCAAGCCGCTCGGATGCAAGGGCATTGCGTATCCTGTCTCCAGGTATTGCCCCGTGGTTGGATGCAATGGCCAGCATGTTGCGCTCGAATATGGCTGGGTCTGTCATGCCGTACCTCCCGCCAGATGTCGGAAACCGGATCTGACAGCTCTTTCCGCATCCTGCATAGCTGTCTTATCGGCTTCACCCCTGGCGGCAGTGGCTATAGCAGCCGCACAACCCTTCCCTCCAAAGGCCAGCAACTCCAGTACTGCGTCGCGGGGTACAGGCACACTGGAGGCTTCGCTTTCTTTCAGGGCATCGAGTGCCCGACTGGCACGGTGTTCCAGTCGGGCCATCATGTCTTTGAATCGGGCCTTTCTGTTCATTTTGCGGAAGAAAGTCCGTACCTCTGCCGATGGGATGTGTGATAATCCCTCTGTTTTCGAAGCGAATCGAATCCAGTCCGGGGGTACGCACTTCAGCCGTGTTTCAACCGGCGAACTGCTGATTCTGAATATATCGTCCCTGTCTGCTGTTGATGCGGTATCCAGGGCATAGACTGAAAACGCTCTGGATAGCCGCCATGCACCTGCCAGATCGGGATACCTGTCCATGACTCTGTGAAACCTCGTAGTAAGGGCGGGATGCAGACGTGTTGCTATGGTTTCGTCTAGTTGGTCAAAGGCATAGGGTGATACATGTTCTACTAGGCCATGGGCTGCCAGATCGAGTCCGCACAGATAAATCGGGCTAGCGCCAAGTGTGGTGGCAATGGACACGGCTGTACCCGCGGCAGTGCCGTAGGGCAAAGCATTGATAGCTGGAATACTACCAGCTGAGGCCAATGCATCCAGTTCAAAACCAAGCCCGGTACAGACAGGGGCGATTGCTGTCCTGCCATCAAGAATGCCAGAACCAAGTCGGGTGCTTGGCGTTGCAGCAAGGATGGTATTCTGTCTTGCAGCAAGTGCCAGGTGTGGTCCGTTCCAGAAACCGGGATCAGTGGTTATAAGCAGTTCGGGTTCAAGATCTTCGTTCACCAAGGCCTGATGTGCAGATGCAAGAGCCCACAACCTGATGCTTTCACCAGCGTCTTTGATGGCGGGTATGGCGTCATGAAGTCCGGGTCCTGCACAGGCTATGACAATTGGCCCGGATGCCAGGCCGGGTAAGGTAAGCGGTCCTTCACCACAGACAAAGTCGATGCAGTTCCTTATCCATTTTTTACCCCAGTAGCCGGTGGTAGCCGATTCGGCTGCATATCTTTCCAGCGCCACGCGCAGTGCTCCGCGGATGGTTTCCAGGGGTGCCCTGCAGCTTCTTGATGCTGGTGGCCACTCGATGATGGCCACACCACCGGCTGCCTTGCCGGAGGCAAGAGCCGAGGTCAGGATAGTTCCAAGGGGGTAGGGGGAACCCGGGCTCCAATAAAGGTCACCGGGGTCAACCAGGCTGGTATCGAATTCGGTACTGGCCTGCAGCACTACAGCCATGACCCCTGGAAGGGTCTGCCGCAACTCCTGACCCAGGTAGTTGCGGCCAGCACCGAGAATGAAGACCAGGGCAGGGTTCTTGCCTGCAAGGCTGGTATCCAGGTGCCTTCTGGCCTCGGCACCGGGGGCGTACCGGGAATGGCAACAGGTACTTATTCTCCCCGGTTTCTCGTTGGCACAGGAATCGGGCATCTCTGTCCCGTCGTTCAAAGGCTGGAGAGGAAGCGATTCAAGGTCTCTTCCGATTCGGCGGTCGCAGGATCGAAACGGAAGGATTCTTTTAGAATGCCTTCGGTTTCGACTGGAATTTTAAAAATCCGTTTGATGGACCGCTCTATCTGCCGTCCCACCAGCTCAGGATCAACCGATCGGGGTGACAAATGAACGCAGACGAGGATCCCTGGTCCGACTCGAAGTATGATGCCAGAGGAACCAATCATCCAGCGGACGATCTTGGCAAGAGAGGGTACGAGTTCAGACGGAGTGCAGGAGGGGTGTTCCACTGCAATCGAGGCTGCCGGTATCATGGCATTGATCGAGAATACAGAAGCCGTATTCGCGGAACGATGGGTGATGATGGATTTTAGGTCTGTCAGGAAACTGTTGGCCTCAAGAAAGGGAATTTCCTCACCTTCCAGCGCAGGCTGCATACTGTCCTGAAACCAGCTTGCCACGAGTTCATGATGGTCAGCCCCGGAACTGGAGCTGACCAAAAGCCCCTTATCAAGGGTCAGTGCTTTTTTTTTTGTTCCTCCTCAGGGACTACTGTTGCAGAGGCAACTGAATCCCTGAGTTTACGTCCGGCAGAGGCTTTGTCTAGCAAACCCATCATAGCAATCCTAAATCTTCAAACAGTCTTTTATAGGTGTCATAATACTCACTGGAAGCGAACTCTTCAATTTTTTCTTCCGGAAGGGATGCCAGCAATTGATCAAGATAAAGCAGGACTGATTTTACGTCTTGTTTCAGTTTGTCTGGAACCGCTTCTCCAGTTTCGGCTACCTCGAGTTTTTCCGGGGTCTCGGAGCGTTCGATAGCTGGTGTTGCTTCAGGCTCTTCTAACTGGAATTCTTCATCAACTTGCCCGGGTTCGACAGCCATCGAGCCGATATCCAGAGCTTTCGACTCCGGGATTTCTTCCATTTCTTCAAACTCATCAATGACCCCGGTGTCATTTGCATCGCCCAGCCCTCCAAGAACCTCTTCATCAAGGACTTCCAGTTCCTCGCTGCCAAGTGCTTCAAGTTCTTCAACCCCGAGATCTTCAAGTTCCCCTAG
>MIBM01000056.1:0-4706 GCA_001830645.1 Spirochaetes bacterium RIFOXYC1_FULL_54_7 | reverse complement strand
CCCCCGAGGTCTTCAACTTCCTGGCTTCCAAGGAGCCCCTCGTCTTCAAAATCCATACCGAGGTCTTCGAAGGATTCTTCGTTGGCTTCTTCAGGTTTTTTATCAACATCCAGCGATTCCAGATCTTCGAATTCTTCTGCCTGGGTGACTTGAAGAATGTCCTCAGGTTCCTGGACCAAGTTAGTGTCATCCTGAGCGGAGCCTTCCTTGTGCAATTCCAGTTCTGAAACGATCTCGTCCTGGAAGGGGTCCATGCTGAGCGGTTCTGGTTCTTCTATCTCTTCTATCGATCCAGTAAAATCACCGCTTTCAAATGATGTTGTCTGGTCATCCCCATCGATTGACAGGACAATTTCATCATCTGCTTCTTCCAGATCAAGGATAGTGTCAAAATTATCGTCTTCTTCTGCCTTCTGATCGTTTTCAGAAGCCGTTTCGAGGGGCAAGGCTTCTGAGTCTTCTTCAATGATCAACTCGCCTTCATCGTCATCGGCAGACTCCATGAATGGGAGATCTTCTGCAGAGTCAGCAGCAATTGCATCATCGATTTCGGTTCCAATATCCAGTTCAGTCAAATCTGGCTCTACCAGCGGCACTTCATCGAGCGGACTGGCACCCAGTTCGAAACCATCCGAAAGCTCAGCTGCTTCTTCATCAAGGTAACTGGTATCTTCTGGAGATTCAGTTATGACATTGATTTCCGGGAGCATATCAATTGGGGATACTTCATCTTCGTTGCCGAAATCAAGGTCAAGGGCTTCGTCACCTTCTATGGTTTCTATACCTGGTTCCAGGGTTTCTTCAGGTTCTGCGGATTCACTGGCTTCTGTGGAGATGTAACTGCCATCCTCGGGCAGAAGATCCTGGGCCTCAACATTCCAATCTGCACCAATGGCTTCTGATTCCGCAGGGATTCCGGGAGTCCCGAAGATATCAGTTTCGTCCAGACTTTCTGGTATGGAAAGATCCTCCGGAGGCTCTACAGTAAAATCGGCGGTATTCAGGATGTTGTCCAGTTCGTCACCCGTCAGAGCAATGGTATCATCGTCCTCGTCGTCGAAGAACCCTCCCTTGGCATTTTCATCGTCAACTTCCTCTTCATCAAGTCTGGTCGGGACTGGTTCACGCTTCAGTTCCCCAAGCTGGCTACGAAGGCTGACAAGTTCTTCCTTTATTGAAGACAGTTCAAGGGCAATTTTCTGAAGCAGGTCATTGGGAACGTAATTCTCTGAAGGAGAGCTTGATGCCAGATCTTCTTCAAGAGCACCGACGTCATCAAACGAGGGAACAGGAGTCCCATCTTTTATTTCTATGTTCTCCATCTCGATTTCAGGCAAAAGTTCCCCGGAATGTTCAGAAGTTTCTGAATCAAAGGCAAGGTCTATTCCTGAACCTGAATCGTCCTGTGAATCGAAACCGAAGGCCATTTCATCATCGGAGGCAAGATCGGCTGAAAGTTCTTCATCAAGATCCAGATCCATGGCAATTTCATCAAAGCTTTGCTCGGATTCCGTTTTTCCTTCGGGTTCATCCAACCCGAAATCTGAAAGATCGATGGATTCCGCTGCCTCGTTCTCAAGCATCATCATGGATGGTTCTTCTTCATCGAGAGGGGCAAGGTCTTCAAAGGTTTCGGTGTCAGACTCATCGAAAGACTGCATTTCTTCCAGTTCTTCAATTTCGTCAGACAGTTCTTCCAATGGCTCCAGTGATGCATTGCTTTCGGCTATGAGAGGTTGGTGTTCCGTCTCCGGTTCTTCTACTACGTCCTGGGGTTCGGCCTTTACCCAGACACCGTATTTCTCCAATTCCTGGTCGGAATCAGGGATTGGATCGAAATTCCCTTGCGGGTTCTTGTTCTGCATGGCTCGCGCACTCCGTCGACGGGATGGTTCTCGTATAAGTATCGGCAAAAAGAACCGAGAAAAAAACCCGAACCGGACAAAGGAATTTGAAAAGTCCGGTTCGATAACTCTAATCTTGCTTTGCATACTTGTCAACAATCACGAATTTTTCAGCAATCAAGAATCCAGCGTCACTTACCGTTAATCTAGGCGATGAAGAAGATCATTCTCACCGCTTCCTGGTTCGCCATAGCGGTATATTGCATCCTGACAGGTGTATACGGGCCTGCCGGACTCAAGGTAACGGCTCAGGCTAGTAAGACAGCAACCGCCATGCTTGAAAACATAGATAATCTCGAAAAACTGAATGCAGAATATTCACTTGAGTGGACTGCCCTTCGCAGCGATGCTAACCTTACAGCTGTGCAGGGTCGATCGCTTGGATTCATTGCCAGTGATGAAGTAGTAGTACGGTTGGCTTTGCCCCTGATGGATGAACCTCCCGTGTTCATCGGAGAACGAGTACTCTACGAGCCTGCATTCTCTCTTAGGGAGCTCGTAATCAGGGTTGTGTCATTATATACCTGGATATGCTTTCTGCTTGCCGGTTTTGCCCGCAAGATGTTCAGCTACCGCAAACGCCAGGGCGAACGGCCTAACCGCGTCCTGCGGCCTCAGCGGGAGATGCGGGTCCAGGAAGCTTCCCGCACATAATCGTTGTCTACGGTAACCGATGAGCTGGTACCAGAGACAAGAATCGATTCCTTCACGCCTTCCAGGTTCTGACCGTCCGCTGAAAGGCGGAAAATCCATTTCATCGGCCTGGCAAGCTTGGCTATCTGCTTGGCTACATCGAAACTGAAATTGGAGCTCCGGTACATGGCCACGTCATTTTCCTGATCCTGAGTTACAACAACCAAGTTTTCATCCAGTGTCATCCGTAGCCTCATGGTGCCGCCACCACTGAGTACACCCATTCCTGTTCCATTGGGGAAAAGCCGTACTGTCTCAAGTCCACGGTCGCCCCGCCAGGTGCCAGCCACCTGGGCCAAGGATGGGGAGGTGCCAGGCATCTGGGCCAGGGATGGGGAGGTGCCAGGAACCTGGATCCCGGGTGGGGAGCTATCCTGTGTGTCGGGCTGAGTGTCTGGTTGGACACCAGACTGAGTGCCAGGTTGGGTGCTTGAGGGAACTACACCACCAGACCGGGTTGCAGCCTGTTCGTCGGCTTTTCCGAATAGGTTGCGCGTAAGGGAGCGAGCATGTAAAACGGTATCGTTAATCGACGAGCTTGTGTCGGAAACTGAAATCTTTTCGCCACTGGATACACGAGTGTTCTCAAGCGTAAATACGTACAGATCGCCTATGCGACCAAGGTTGCCACTCAGGATGAAGTCTGCAGTAAGGGGCATCAAAGTATTGGACTGGTACCCTAGGCTAAGAGCAATCTCGGTCTCGCCAAGCGCCATTTCACGCCCTGCATCATCTATCACCCTGAATAGGCGAAGTTCGGCCACATGGGAGGCCACAAGGCGCTCCAGGGTGGCCAGTTCACTGGCCGGAATGCCAGAACCGGTAAAGGGTGATATCCTGACTATCCCTTGACTGCTCTGTGCGGAAATGGTTGACACAAAAATCATCATGAGTAGAGCCACGTTTCGTAAGGTTCTGGGCATGCAAGCTCCTTTCGACCTAGTGTTCTTCTAGTTTGAACAGCCTTTGCCAGAAACGAACAAAGGTTCGCCATACCCTGCACAGGAATCCGGGATGCTTTAGTCTTTCCAAGCGGGCAAGAGCATCTTCAACCTCATCCCGAGTCAACTGATATCGTTGAACGTTTTCATCCAGTTCCATTTCCAGAAGGTGGGCAGCGTCACGGGATGCTATTGTTATGGCATCGATGGTTGTCCAGCCAAGTATCCGTGCAGCCTCCATTCTGCGCCGCCCTGATACCAGGACCTTCTTCCGTGTAAGCACTATGGGATGCAACTGGCCAAACCGGCTGAGGCTTTCGGCAAGACCTTCCACATCTCCGAGCTCTTTCCTTACCCGCCGTTTGACGCGGATGGATTTGATTTCAACTTGCACCATTTTCTCCGCTGCAATGGATATGATGGCAGGTTTTCCGCCAGCCATGCGCCAAGAGGCTACCAGTAAGAAATGGTATCTCTACCGCGACTGTTAATCAAGAATTTCCGTAGGATCTTCTTCATCCTTTGTATGAGGCAGGGGAGGGATGATGATCATCGGAACCCGGTCATCTTCAGGCATTTGGAGATTCTGATGGAAATAGATACTTCCTGATTCTGAAATCCCGGGTTCCGTCAGGGGAGCTTTGTTCAGCATCGAGGCTTCAAGCCTGCGCAACAAGGCATCGAGATCCGGAATGTCAACATCCAGGGTTGCATCAACGCGTCCACCGCCCAGTACGTCCCGCTGCTCTGACAGACGACGTATGGTGCTTTCTGCCTGTTCTGACTTGAACTGGTGCAGATCACAATACTGTTTTGGTTGGGTTCCCTCGTAATACGTTAAAGTTACCGTTCCTTCATCACAATTTTCAGTAGGAAGAAGGCCGGAAATCGAGCAGACCGTCACATCCAGGATTCCTGACTGGGGTCGTACGAAATCTTTGTAGGGCAAACCCTGGTGTATTTCGGCCATGTAGTTGGCCCATGCATTGCCGGCTATTACGGCCCCGGACTGGTTTACACCAAGTGAATTGCCCGGCCTGTCAAAGCCGAACCAGATGGCGGTGGTTACATATGGTGTGAAACCAACCGTCCATGCGTCCGCCCAGTTCTGGGTGGTGCCCGTCTTGCCGGCGGAAGGAATGGTAAACCGTTTGCCCTCTTCATCCCG
>MIBM01000055.1:2532-2674 GCA_001830645.1 Spirochaetes bacterium RIFOXYC1_FULL_54_7 | reverse complement strand
CCCTGATCTCGGACCATTCATCCTTGGTGAAGGGAGTACCGTCGTAGTCCTGGAGTAGCAGCGAGCCAACCCCGCCGAGCCAGTCCATGGCTCCAGTGCCGCTTCGTGGTCCATTTGAACCGTACAGCGAGAGGAAGGTGGT
>MIBM01000055.1:0-2495 GCA_001830645.1 Spirochaetes bacterium RIFOXYC1_FULL_54_7 | reverse complement strand
ACAGAGCGCGAAAAAGCCACCCTCAGGGCGTCCAGAGCCCGCCTGTCCGGTGATGGCCCGGATCGCCTCGCCCAGTCGTCAAGGTCCGACTTCAACTTGTCTATTGCCTGCATGGCCAGGATAGTACCCTGCGGGGCTAGCCTGTGTTAAGGGTCACGAGTATGCCCAGATTGTATGCCGCGTGTCCCCAGGCCAGGGCATGCACACTGGTGCCCCTTGTCCATGCGATGGACAGGAACAGCCCGACCAGGGCAGCTGCGGCCATTCCGGCAGGACCCTGGTAGGCATGCCCCCAGGCAAACATGACAACCGATACCGTTACTGCCGCCGCAGGTGGAGTGGACCGCTGCCTGCAGGATCCGAGCAGGTAAGCCCGGTAGAACAGCTCCTCCCGGTATGCCGATGCAAGGGAAAAACCCGCAGACAAGGCCAGAAAGGCGGCTGGAGACAGACTTCCACCTGGGGACAGGGCTGATGGACCGGATGATGGAACGATTGATCCCGGGTCAAGGATGGATAGGGCCAGGGCAACCATGTGTCCGATGAGAAACAGGCTACCGAAAACCAGTACTGCCTGCGGGGCATCCCTCGGCCTGGGTCTCTGAACCCCGAATTCACGGGACTTGCCGGATACGCCGATAATGACTGCAAGAAGCACTATCTGGGATATGGACTGGATCATACCGTTGGCCAGCCATTCCGCTCCATTGTTCCCCGTTTCGGGGGCGGTTGCCTGAAACAAGGATCCGATCTGAGGCAACATGATAGCCAGGCTCACCAGCACGGGAATGGTCCAGCCTTGACTGGCAGCCTGATTGTTGTCCACCATGTACCAATTATATACCGCGGAGGAAGTGTAGAACCATGCTTACCGCTCTTCTGCTTATAGTAGTCATTCTTCTTCTGCTTGCAGTCACCCTTCTCATGCGTGGCAAGCAGCGCTTTTCTCCCATGGAATTTTATGCCAGGGGCAAGGAACTCGGGTTTACGGTAAATGAATCCAATCTCATACGCCGCATTTCAGCGCTGACAGGCATACCCGATCCTACCAATGTGTACTGGTCCATTCATGACCTGGATGCCTGTATTGCAGCCTTCACCCGAAAGTTCAAGTACGACGGTACCGAACGGGACCGCGAGAATCTGAAATTCATGGACAAGCTGTACGAGTTCCGCAAGAAACTGGAGTTCGAGCAGCCAAAATACCGGGCAGGCATCGGTACTACCCGGGCAATCAAGATCAACCAGCGCATCAGGGTACTCATAGAGGGTATCGGTGTCTTTTCTTCAACCGTCATAGACACCAATGAGCGCTATCTGGTCATATCCTATCCCGTCGGGGGCAGGCTGCCACCCAATTTCCAGTGGAAGGGCATGCGGGTTTCCGTCTATTTGTGGCGGCAGGACGATGCCGGTTACGTGTTCGACACTTATGTCCTGGAGGATCTGAGGATACGCAATATTCCTGTACTCCAGCTCGGGCATTCGGAATCCCTCCTGCGTACCCAGAAACGCAAATCACTGCGTCTCAAGGCCGCCACCGGTGCCTACCTTTACCTGCTCAAGCGCCTGGAAGGTGCCTATGAGAAGCCGGAACGGGTGCCTGGGCTCAAGTGCATCGTGCAGGATCTGTCTGAAGACGGTGCTGCGGTAATCATAGGTGGCAAGGCCAAGGTAGGGCTTTTGGTAAAGTTGCAGCTGTTCATGGGTGACGACCAGATCGTACTCAGCGGAACCGTGCGGTCTGCGGAGTACAACATTGAAAAGAATCAGGCTACCCTGCACCTGGAGGCGGTCAAGCCAAGCCCCCGGATGCGTAACGTCATCCGTTCCCATGTGTATAATATAGGTGGAGCATCATCTGCCACCGCGGATGGTCCCGAACTGGACGACAGCGTCTTTTCGGTCTAGACTCTTACCCTAGGTGGTGCCGGCAGTAGTCACCGACATAAACCATGTATGAGTCGGAACAGGGGAATCCATGAGAAAAATGAAGTTTCCGGCATTCTTGTTTCTGGCCATTGTCGTAACCGGCGTAATGGCCCAGGATTCAGCGGCTCTGATCGAAACCTACCGGCGCAATTTTGCCCGCTCCAGCCTTGGAACCAAATACGAATTGCTCAAGGAAGCGGCTACCTATGAAAATGTCGATATGGGGCCCCTGTATGATACCGCCCTGCTCTTTGTCCTGAACAATTCTTCCCTGCTTGCATCCGATGCCACCCTGCGTGACATGGCAGTGCTGTGTGTCGAGATGCTGCGCAAGTATGGCTATACTCCGGCAGCCGAAAACCTCTGGAGTCTCTTCAGGGGTTTCAGGGACAATATTGTGCGCATACCCGTGTTGCAGACACTTGGCGAGATAGGAAAGGGCAACCTTTCCATTATCAGGGAGCTGAACAGCTTCCTGGAAACCCAGCTTAACCTGCATAAATCCGGTGCCCAGATAGACACTACTGTCGTAGATGGTACCGTAAGCGCCCTTGGGCGCCTTG
>MIBM01000054.1:12273-14292 GCA_001830645.1 Spirochaetes bacterium RIFOXYC1_FULL_54_7 | reverse complement strand
CCGATACCTGGGCGTTCTGACCACGGAGCATACCGACTATCTGGGTAACCGTGAGCCCGTAGGCCTCCAGCCGGTTCTGGGGTATCTCCACCCGGATTACCTTCTGGCGGCCACCGGAGACCGAGGCCAAAGCCACGCCGGGGACCTGCTCTATACGGGGCAGGATGGTGTTCTCGGCTATCTCACGCAGTTCCTCGGGGGTGCGGTTGCCCGTTACCATCAGGCCCATGATGGGTATCATCGATGGGTCAAACTTGAAGATCAGCGGTGTGCTGGAGCCGTCGGGCAGGAAGCGCTTGACCAGCTCCATGTTGTCCCGCACCGAGTTGGCGGCGTCTGCCATGTCCGTGCCGTAGGTGAACTCCAGCATGACCATGCTGGAACCCTTGGACGAGGTGGAGGTGATCTTCTTGAGGCTGGACACGTTGGACAGGGTGCCCTCAAGGGGCCGTGTTATGGACCGCTCCACCTCTTCGGGACCGGCACCCTCGTAATTGGTAAAGACCACCAGGATGGGCGGTTCGATCTCGGGGTACAGGTCTACCGGTAGGTTGGCTGTGGCAAACAGGCCAAGGCCTATCAGCAGCGCGAAGGCTATGAAGATCGTGGTCGGCCTGCCGACCACTGTTCTGGTTATGCTCATTGTATGCTCCCGGATCAGTCTGCCACTGGCAGGGGGGCCAGGCGCTCGACCACATTGACCGGTGATCCATCTTCGAGCAGGGTCTGACCCCTGACCACAATTTCCTCACCGGCCTTCAGTCCCTCGCGGATCTCCAGCTTGTCGTCTATAAGGATCCCCGGCACAACGAGGCGCCTCTTGGCCAGGATCCGCTCGGGATTCTCCGGGTCCGGCTGCAGGGCAAAGACATAGCTTTCGCCGAAGCGTCGGACCACAGCGTTGGCTGGAATCTTGACGATGTCAGGCTTGTCCTGGGTTATCACCTTTATCTTGGCAAACATACCCGCCTTGATTGACGAATCCGGGCGTACCAGATTCAGGCGTATCTCCATGGTCCGCGATGCTGGATCCAGTACCGGGCTCAGTTCGGTTACGGTGGCAGTGAAGATCCTGCCAGGATAGGCATCCAGCCCCACTTCCGCCCGCAAGCCAACTCTCACCTTCGACACAAAACGTTCCGCCACGTAGGTGCGCAGTTCCAGTGCATCGGTACGGCTGAGCCTGGCTACCACAACGGCCTGGCTTATGGTCATACCCAGCTGGGCGGGAAGTGCAACGATGGTGCCCGAAATAGGAGCCTTGGCCACACCGGGTATGAAGGTCATCCCTGGCCGTGATGGGTCTATTTCTGCCAGAGGGTCGTCCTTCTGTACCCTGTCCCCGACGGAAACATACAGCTTGGTGACCTTGCCTGCAACATCAGAGAATGCGTCCACGGTAGAGCCGGAGACTATGTCCCCCGAGAGCAGGAGGTAGTCCCGGATCTGGCCCCGGGTGGCTGTGGTGGTGTTTACCGCGAAGACCATGGCGGCTGCCTCGGCTGCCTTTGCTTCAGCCCCCGTTTTGGCGGCTTCATCCTTTTTTGCTCCAGGGTTGACGCAGGCTATCAGCGCAATGCTCAGGATCAGAGGTGCAGCAACCAGGGCGGTGATTGCCAGCATCCTGGCCGGCTTCAACGGGCTTCGCTTCATTGAGGTTGACTTCATCATGAGAGGTTTCATTATCTGTTCCTTTCGAAGGTGCCGAAGGGAACGCCCATGGCGTATTCCAGGTCCAGCAGCCCGGTCATGTAATTGAATTTTTCTTTCAGTACCTCGTTGCGTGCCTTGCGCAGTTCCAGTTCGGAGTTCTGCACATCAAGAAGGTCCTTGGCACCCGAGCGGTAAGCCTCCTCGGCAAGGGAGTAGGCGCGTTGAGCCAGCTCCACGTTCAGTTGAAGGGCATCTATGCTCCTCTGGCCCTTGTCCAAACGCAGCACGATGGAGTCCACCTCGGTCTCCATACCCCGTATGGTCTGGGCCAGGGCAATGCGCAGCTTCTCCCGGCTTTCGTCCAGC
>MIBM01000054.1:0-12237 GCA_001830645.1 Spirochaetes bacterium RIFOXYC1_FULL_54_7 | reverse complement strand
AGGCCGTTCAGCCGGTAGCTCAGGGTAGCCCTGAACATGCCCGAGCGCTGTTTCCAGTTGTCGCCATCGATCCATGAATCCTTGAAGGGATCGAGCCCTGGAGCGAGACTTGGGTCAAAGTTGAGGCCGAGTATCAGGGACGGAGAGTACAGCTGCAGGGCAGCAAGTTTCCTGGCGCTCTCCATCAGCTCAAGGGACTTGAGCAGGCTCCTTACCTCCAGCCGGCCGGATGCCACAGAGCCGGTCAGTTCATCGGCGTCAAGTTTCACAAAGACCGGTTCCGGGGCTCCTGCCAGGCTTATGTCGGTACCGCGTGGCAGACCCAGGTTCATGGCAAAGCCGGCCAGGGAAGAGGTTACGGCGTTGCGTAGTTCCTCCAGGGCCGGTTTAAGGTTGGCCGCCGCCACCCTGGCCTGCAGGAGGGTAAGCTCGGGCACCAGGCCGGCGCGGTAGTTGGCCTGGGCCTGATCAGCCCGGCGCTCGGCGGCCGCAATGTTTTCTTCCATCAAGGATACATTCTCCTGAAGCAGGAGGATGCTGTAGTAGGCCTTGCGTACATCCCGCTCCAGCTTGACCCTTGCCTGGGCGTAGGTGATGAGGCCGGCCTCGTAGTCCAGCTGGAGGTTCCTCATGCCCTCGAAGAGCGCCACATTGAGCATCAACTGTGCCGACAGTGAGCCGGAGGCGCTCCACTGGGGTAGTTCCATCGAAGCTGGTGGCGTCCCCACGATTGTCGGGACATTCATCCGGGCCATGGTGCCGGAGATATCCACCGTAGGGATGAATACGTTCCAGGCGGTGTCCACCCTGCGCTGCTTGGCGGAGCTGTCTATGCGGGAGCTGGCCAGGCCCACGTTGTTGGCCAGGGCAAGTTCCACGGCCCCTTTGATGTCCAGGACCAGTGCTCCGCCGGCATCAGGGGGCGGGCCGGTGAAGGCGCCGTCAACAGCCGGTCCCAGGCTTGCGGGTACGAGGCCAGGCAGTGAAAACCGGGCCGTGCCGGCGGATTCGGCCGGAGCACTGTAAGGTGGGGCAACGGCCATGCGGATGGCTTCATCAGTTGCCGGCTTCGGGGGTTCTTTTGAACCGAGGGCGGCAAGATCGGCCGGTATGGCCAGAGCGATGAGGGCTGCCACCGCAATGAGGGTGCGCAGTGGAACGGATCCACTGGCGGAGTGCTGGGTTTCCATGGGAAAGTCTCCTGTATCAACCTGGTAACTGAACGCGCAAAAGCGCCGGACAAGCTTCAGGTCATTCATATTCGATCCGCCCAAGGCGCGACCGTTGCGGTGATATTCTCCGCAGAACGCAACTATATCGCAAGCTTTTCATGGTTTCACCCCCTCCATCAGGCCATTCAGCATGAATTTGTGCAGGGCACGCAATCTTTCTGCAGGGATGGCCCCGGTCCCTTTGGCACTGCCAGTACAACGCATCAATTGGTGTATGGTCAGGAACAGTATCCAGCGCACAGTCAGACTCAGGGAGCCGTTTACAAGACGCAGGCCTGAGTCCGGTTCGCCCAGGAACGAGAACAGCTCAAGCAGGCGCGGCGGCAGCAGGTCCGGCACTCCCAGGCGCTGCATACGAAGCCAGTCCAGAGCCACCAGTATGTCTGGCCTCGCCAGAAGGTATTCGGCTGCGGTTGCCATGGCCAGGTATAGTTGTTCCGTAGGCGGATTTGTTCCATCCATCCGTCTGGCCAAGGCTTCGCTGATCCGTTCGAACTCAACTGAAAACAGGCGCAACAGCATGTCTTCCTTGCTCTTGAAGTGGGAATACAGGCCGCTTTTTGACAGACCCGAGCGCTTGGCTACCATATCCATCGATGCAGTCCATGAGCCTACCTCTGCCACTACTGCCGCAACCGCCGGCAGAAGCCCGTCCGGGGCTGCTGTTTCCTGCTCGGTCAGCCTGGCTTTGGCCTCCAGGGCCGCATAATCGCTAGCTGGGGGAGTCTCTGGTGCAAGGCCTGCCGGAGAAGGACTGATTGGGGCATCCACGGCCGTATCAGGCTTTTGTCCCAGGCCATGGGCTGCAAGATCCAGTATCGAGGCTGTCAGGGCAGTCAGTTCGCTATGGCTTGCAGGATGGGGTAGTTGTCTGTGCCTGCGATCCAGGTGGAAGAAGGCCACCATGAAGAAGCAGGTGCCAACTGCCATCTGCGCCTGGTTCCGGCCAGGCTCGGATCCAGCCATCTGGAGGTCGGTCTGCACGCCCCTGGCTGACAGTTCCGATGCAAAGACTTTGTCCACGTCCGGGAAGCGCATGAGCCTGGCAAACATGAAGGCCAGGTCACCTGGCCTGGCACCGAAGAAACCGGCCAGGGTACCCAGTAGGTCAAGGATCATGGGGACAGAGCTGGCCGTGCCAGCAAGTCCGCTGGGGAAGGCCTTTTTCATGGCCCCGGCATAGCGGTCGAAGAACTCGGTGTGCATGGCAGCCAGCAGTTGATCCTTGTCTTTGAAGTGTCGGTACAGGGCAGGCTTGGTAACGCCGAGTTCGGCTGCCACCTCGGTGAGGCTCATTTTCCTGTAGGCTTCGCGTCCCCAGACCCGGAACGCCGCTGCCAGAATGTCTTCGTGTTTCATATTTGTTTGCGACCGGTCGTTAACTTACTGAATGAAGCCATATTGGTCAAGCGCCTCATGGTTCCAAGCCGAAAGAAAATCCTTGACGGGTTCTGCATATCATGGTACATCGATAGTAACGGTCATGGCAGGAATATGGCCGAAATTATTGCATGCTGGCCAAGGAGGACCTGATGACGAAAGAGAAGAGCGAGAGGAAGCCGATATTGTATCGCTTCCTGGACTGGGTTGAACGATCCGGGAACAAGCTTCCCCACCCGTTCATGATGTTCGTGGTACTCATGGTAGCGGTGGTTGTGCTTTCCGCAATCCTGGGTGCCATGAAGGTCGAGGTCAAGCATCCCTCCAAGGATGCCATGGTGACCATCAAGAGCCTGCTTTCGGCTGATGGCATCAAGTACATGTTCATCGACCTTACCAAGAACTTTGTCGGCTTTGCGCCCCTTGGCCTGGTGCTGACCATGATGCTCGGTATCGGTCTGGCTGAGCAGGTTGGCTTGATGAACGTCATGATGAAGCGCTTCATCAGTGCCGCTCCCAGGCAACTGCTGGTTCCGATCATCATGCTGGTTGGTATCTGCGGCAACATAGCCAGTGATGCGGCGGTGATCATCATTCCACCCCTCGCGGGAGCCATTTTCTACGCGGCCAAGCGCAACCCGCTGGTTGGTATAGCCATAGGCTATTCCGCCGCCTGCGCCGGCTTTACCGCCAACCTGCTTATTGTGGGTACCGACGCACTCCTTGCGGGCATTACCCTTGAAGCCGCCAAGATCGTTGATCCCGCAATCGCCGTGTCGCCGGCGGTAAACTACTTCTTCATGATAGTCTCCACCCTGCTACTGACCGTGGCCGGCACCTGGGTATCACTGTTCGTGGAGAAGAAGATTGGTCCCTATACTCCCAAGGCTGGTTTCGTGATCCAGGAGACCAACATGGAGGTCTCGGATGTAGAGAAGAAGGGCCTCCGCAACGTAGGAATTGCCACACTGGTATATTGGGGTGGCGTCATTGCCGTACTCTGGCCCAAGACTTCACTCTTCCGCAACCCACAGGGCGGCCTGGTTCCATCTCCCTTCCTGAACGGCATCATAGCCTTCATCTTCCTGTGGTTCGTCCTGATCGGCGTGGTATATGGCCGCAAGGTCGGAGCCATCAAGACCGGTGGCGATGTAGCCAAGCATATGGGCAATGCCATGAAGGATATGGCAAGCTACATAGTCCTGGTGTTCGTGATTGCCCAGTTTGTCAGCTATTTCAACTGGTCAAACATGGGCCTGGTGCTCGCGGTTTCCCTTGGCAATCTGCTCAAGGCCTGGAACTTCACGGGTATCCCCATGATCATTCTGGTAATCCTTTTCACTACCTTCGTGAACCTCTTCATCGGCAGCGGTTCAGCCAAGTGGGCCTTGCTGGCACCAGTCTTCGTGCCCATGTTCATGCTGCTTGGTTATTCACCGGCCTTTGCCCAGGTGGCATACCGCATCGGCGACTCGGTTACAAACAACATATCACCTCTGTTCCCCTACTTCCCCATACTGCTGGGTTTCCTGCGCCGCTATGACGAGGATGCGGGCATGGGTACGGTGATGGCCATGTCCATTCCCTTCAGTATAGTATTCCTGCTTGTCTGGCTGGTCCAGCTCATAGTGTGGATGGTTTTCAATCTGCCCCTCGGCCCTGGAGCCGGTGTCTTCATGTAGCAAACGCACAGGACGCCTGTCCAGGTTCTAGAGTGACAGGCGTCCTATGCAGCATCCGATCTGAACAGGAGACTCACCGCCATGACCATCAATGAGACAATCATTGCCCGAACAGCTGAAGCCTTGCCCTGGGTAAAGGAAATCCGGCGTGATCTTCACCGGCACCCCGAGAAGAGCGGCAGCGAAACCCGCACCTCCGGGGTGGTAGCCAAGGTCCTGAGGGAGCTTGGGATCGAGGTCCGGGAGGGCTATCATGTAACCGGTCTGGCTGGGATCATCAAGGGCAGCCTTCCCGGCAAGACCATAGGCCTTCGCTTTGACATGGATGCCCTTGAGATGCAGGAACTAACCACCCATGACTATGTGTCGACGATACCGGGCATGATGCATGCCTGTGGTCACGACGGCCACACTGCCATGGGGCTCGGGGTTGCCAGGGTCCTTATGGACATGCGTGACAGGTTGCCCGGGACGGTGAAGCTCCTGTTCCAGCCCGCGGAGGAAGATGCCCAGAGCGGCGGCGGCGCCCAGTACATGATCCGCGACGGGGTACTCAAGAATCCCGATGTTGACCATGTGGTAGGCATGCACCTCTGGCCGGACCTGGATCTGGGCACCGTAGGCAGCAAGCCAGGGCCCATGATGGCTGGTTCCGATCCCTTCATCATAAACATAACGGGCAAGGGCGGTCATGCGTCCATGCCCCACACGGCCATCGATCCCATCTATATCGGCAGCCAGATTGTCACTGCCCTGCAGAGCATTGTGTCGCGCAATATAGACCCCTTCGAGCAGGCAGTGGTAACTGTTGGCGTGTTCAGCGGGGGCTCGCGCTACAATGTCATACCCGAGACTGCGAAGATCCAGGGCACCGTGCGTACCTTCGATGAAGGGGTGCGCATGAAGGTCCGCGAGCGGGTGATAACCATTGCCGAGAAGACCGCTGAGGCCCTGGGTGGCAAGGCCGAGGTGGATTACCGCCTTACCTACCCGCCACTGGTCAACGATGCCGGCATATTCGAGCGCGTCAGGGCCAGTGCCAAAGACATACTTGGGCAGGACAGGTTTGTGGATGTGGTCCGGCCGGCTCCGGGAGGCGAGGACTTTGCCTTCTTTGCCAAGGCCGTACCTTCTACTTTTATGTTCCTGGGCTACCGCAAGCCAGGCGAGACCCCGGTACAACCCCACAATCCTTATTACGATTTTGACGAAGACGCCCTGGGCACCGGCATACAGGTTTTCGTCAAGTGTGCCGTGGACCTGGCTGGAGAGGTGTAAACAATGGCTATGGATACAACCGGATTGGCTGCCGCCCTCAGCACCGAACGCAGGCTGCTGCATGCCCACGCAGAGAGTGGCTTTACCGAGTTCTGGACTGCCTCCCATGTCGCGAAGGCCCTGCATGATGCCGGCTGGGAAGTAAAGATCGGCAAGGACATCATGAACAAGGACTTCATGATGGGGCTGCCGGCTCCGGGAGTACTGGCCAAGTGCCGGGACCGCGCCTTGGCAGAAGGTGCGGATCCTGCCTTTGTGGCAAGGATGGGAGGCGGCTTTACCGCCGTGGCCGGTGTGATGTCGAACGGCCCTGGTCCGGTAAATGCCTTCCGTTTCGACATGGACGCGGTGGATGTGCAGGAGTCGGGGGATCCTGAGCATTTTCCTGCCCGGGAAGGCTTTGTGTCCGTCCATGATGGGGCCATGCACGCCTGTGGCCATGACGGGCATACCTCCATCGGTCTGGCCCTTGCCCGGATGCTGGCAGGCAACAAAGATGCCTGGTCGGGTACGATCAAGCTGGTCTTCCAGCCTGCCGAAGAGGGAGTCCGGGGTGCCAGAAGCATAAGCGAGAGTGGCTTCCTGGATGATGTGGACAATGTTGTGGCCGGCCACCTTGGCATACTGCCAGATGGTACCGACCGCTTTCATTGTGGAGTAGGCGACTTCCTGGCTACCAGCAAGCTGGATTTCCACTTCCAGGGCGTCTCGAGCCATGCCGGCATGAGTCCCGAGAAGGGCAGAAGCGCCCTGCTGGCCGCGGCGGCCACGGCCGTGCACCTGAGCGGCATAGCCAGGCATGGCGGAGGAGCTACCAGGATAAACGTGGGACGCATGGAAGCAGGCACTGGCCGCAATGTGGTACCCGAAAAAGGCCTGTTGGTCATCGAGACCCGGGGGGCCGATTCTGCCCTGAATGCATATGTGGAAGAAGAGTCCATACGCATAGCCGAGGGCCAGGCCCATGCCTATGGGGTAAACCTCAGGGTTGAGCGGGCCGGCGGCGCTTTGAGTTCGGTAAGTGACCCGGGGCTCATGGAACTGGCTGCAGCCTGCGCCACTGAAGCAGGCTATGGCCGCATCAGCCATGATGCCCTGCCTCTTGGTGGCAGCGAGGATTTCAGCTACATGATGGAGAGGGTCAGGGGAAATGGAGGAAAGGCTCTGTACGTAGTCTTTGGCTCGGATCTGGCCGGACCCCACCACAACGGCCGGTTTGACTTCCGGGAAGCAGACCTGGTAAAGCCGGTGCTGACCCTGTTCAACATGGCCGGAAGGCTTTCAGACCGGTAACTGTGGCAATGAAAACCCGGATTGGCCTTATCGGTCCTGAAGATTCCATACAGCGCATACTTGAGTCGTCGGTGAAATTCCAGGACATGGCGGAGTTTGTGCCCCGGATCTACGATCGTAAGGAGGAGAGCTGCGATCTGGTCCGGCAGACAGAGGGGGAGGTGGATGTCTTCCTCTTCTCCGGCATCGTACCCTACCGGATAGTCACCTACAGCAATGCCACCACCCGCCCTTGCCTGTACCTGCCCCGCCTGGGTACCAGTGTAATCAGACCGCTATGGGAGATGCGCGATCGTGGCGAATCTTACCGCAGGATAAGTGTCGACTCCATAGACAAGGCCGATGTCCAGGAGGCCGCGGACGAGCTTGGCCTGCATTTTGACAAGCTGGAAGCCATAGAGTACGAGCCAGGAACCTCCTATGAGGACCTTGCGGGGATGCATGAGGCCCTGTACCGGTCGGGAACGATAGAAGTGGCCTTGACCGGCTTGGCCAAGACCCACGCGATCCTGAGTGCCAAAGGTATCCGCTGTTACAGGATTTTTCCTACAAAATATCTCATACGAGAGTATATACAGAAGGCAATTTTCATTTCGGAAGCCATGCGCCTGAGGGCTTACCAGATAGCCCAGGTGATACTCAGGCTCAGAAGCGGCAAGAGTGAAATACGATCGGAGTACGACTATCTGAAGCTCAAGAATTCCTTCGAGACCATCCTCATAGACTATGCAAAGCGAATACTGGGTTCTGTTTTCCCCTATGGTCGTGATGAATACTTGATATTCACCACTCGTGGGGCCCTAGAGGAGGCCCATGGACTCCAGGAACTTTTCAGGGGAGCAGATGGTGCGGGTATTTCATTCTGTGCTGGCCTTGGCTATGGAACCACCGCTTTCAATGCGGAAGCCAACGCCCGCAAGGCCTTGAACAGGGCCTGTACGGTTAACGGTTCATGCCTGTATTCGGTGGATGTGGATGGAGGCATAGAAGGTCCCATCTCGTCGCAACTGCGCAGCATCCAGTACAACATAGCCGAAACCGATGCCACGATCCGTCTGGTGGCGGAGAAGACCGGCCTGAGTACTGCCTATGTAACCAAGATACGGGCCATGATGCGCATGGCAGCCAGGACCCGCTTCGATGTCGACGAGTTTGCCACCGGATTGGACATAAGTCCACGCAGCGCCCGGCGCATCCTCCAGAACATAGCCGAGGCCGGCTATGCCGACATAGTAGCCCTTGAAAGCCGGTCCAGGACCGGCCGGCCTAGACGGGTGTATGAACTGAAGCTGTAAAGCGGGATGAGACCGTAGAGCCAGATGAGACCGAAAAGCGAAATTTCCAGCAGAATCCAGTTTGAGGCAAGCAGAAAGGGCAACCACTGACCAAGCCTTCTTTCCTCCTCCGATTACAGGCGTATCAGTATCATTGATGGATTGACCAATACTGTGTGACGCACATTGTAGTAGTTGCAGGAGGCTGCCATGGAGATGATGGAATCCATGCTGGAGAAACAGGGACGCCTGACAGGCTCTTGGGATTCCAGAATGACAGTTCCTGTCTTTCATGCAATCCGAATACAAGAAACGATCCGCCATGAACGATCTTGTCGAAGTTATCGTGCTTTTGGGTGCCGGGCAGAGTCTGTTTCTCGGTCTTCTGATGGTCAAACGCTTTGACAGGAATTATGCCTATTGATTTCTGTCAGCTCTGCTCCTGTTGTCTGCATGGTCCTTGTTTCTAGCTTACTTGATAATCTCAGGATGGGCGGATTCCTTCCCTTTGATTCTTGTAATTGAGGGATCTCGGTATCTATTTCCAAGGCAACTCTTATTCCCTAGCCTCATTGATCATGATTGTCCAAGCCAAACGTGCTTCGGATTGGGTTCCACAATGGCGACACCCATATTAGGAACCCTGACACTTTATTTCCTCAGTTATATCGCCTTCAGTCAAGTGGAGATGGTCCCATCCAACAAGGTTGTGATCCTGCTTATCTACAGGATGTTCCGGACATCAAGGAGGCGTACTCGCCGGACGACCCTATACTGTTGTTCGGTCATTCGTGGGGCGGCGCGTATGCAGCGTATTTCACACAACAGTACCCTGACCTTGTCAGGGCTCTGGTCTTGATCGAGCCTGTGAAATTAACCAAAGCGGCATTCGAGTCCGGCGGCGCCGAAGGGAACGACTTGTTCTCCAGGGGACTGAACAGGATACTCGTAGCTATGGACCGGATAAGACCGGACAACCATCAGGAAGCTGATTATTACTACCAATTCGTTGTGTCCGAGCTTGAAGCTGATGGGATTGTTGTCCCGAAGGAAGTGTACTCACAGCGGAATGGCTATACGTCATGGATCGAGACCGTGAAGCGGCTGGGATTCACCACGGGGAACCCTATGAGAAATTTGATTTTCTCAGGGGCATCAAGGATGCCTACCTGAACAACACCCTGCTCAGGACTTGATGGGCAAGCCCAACTCCCACGGTCTTTCCATCACCCTGGCGTTTGATCCAGGTTTTAGCGGAAAAATGGTTCGCCGGAACCGGCCTCTTTTACAGGAAGCCTCTGGTCACGCATCGTACCCATACCTGCGGAGACCACCTTCATGGCTTTCCACAAATCCATTACCGGAACAAGAACTGCGGGTACGGTCAGTGATTCCATCATAGCTGCCAATGGCACGGGATCAAGGTCTGGCCTTCAAAGCCTCCAGAAGCGTTCCCGCCTTTTCAGCCGTATACCCTCCCGTCACCTGCATCTGCTGGCGGCTGCCGGCATACACAGTGGCCGTTGCCGTGCTCTTGCCTGCGGCCAGGATAGTGCCAAGAGAACCTTTCCAGTCCAGTAGTATGGACAGATCAGGATAGTCCGCAGCCAGTTGCTTGATGATGGCATTCTTTGGCACGAAGAACGGAACGGCGCCCAGGTCGGCTACGGCCAACAGAGGGGTATCCGTCGGCAACTTTGCCCGGAGTGCCTGGTACCAGGTCCTCAGGTAGTCGCCGGCCTCGCGTTCAGCCGAGTAGATGACGACTATGGATCTGGTGGCGGCCAGTTGGCCAATTCTTGATTCTGTTTCAAATTGGTCGGAGAGGATTGTGTTTGCAGGAATTTGCCTGGCCTGGGCCAGGAGCGGGCCAGTGGCCACAAGGGTAAATATGGCGACCATCCAGGTGCCAGGAAGTCTTTTGCTGTTCATGCCTCTAGAGTCGTGATTATCTGTCTAGCGGTCAAGGTTGACAGATGACGTTGGTGGTCGGACAATGGTGCATACGCCTGCGGTTCCGTGCCGGGTTTTGGACGTTGGGCCTGTTTTCGGATTGCCTGGTGCAAGAGGTGACTGTAAGGTGGATAAAGGGGGCTGTAGTGAAAAAGTGGCTGGGTAGTATCCTTGCATTGGTACTGGTATTTGCTGCTGTCCTTCCCGTTTCCGCGGCTCCGCCCAGAATCCTGACCCGGGATATCCTGGATAAATTCCTCAAGGACTTTCCCCTGGTTCAGGCAGAGTTGGAAGGACTTGAAGCCGAGTTGGCTGAAGAGTTCTCCGGTTTCCAGATGGATGATGATGACTTCCAGATGGAAGACGGCGGCTTTCCGACCCTTGAATCCATCTCGGCGGGCATCATGGCTGTGATGCTTAATCCAAAGGTAAATGCCATACTGGCCAGGTACGGCTGGACCGAGGTCTTCATGGAAACCTACGTGTCGGTGCTCACCGGATACACGTACCTCGCCTTCGAGGAGTTGTTCCTTGCCTATCCCCTGCCGCAACTGAAGGAAGTGATGGATCAGCTGTCTCCCGGCTTGCATCCCGATGACCTGGCCCTGCTGAAAGAATACCGGACCCGGATAGAGATGGTCCTTGATGTTGATTCAGGTCTCTGAGCCGCTACCGGATTGAATGCCGCGGAGGAAAGAAAAGCATGAAAACAATGGGTCTCATAGGCGGAATGAGCTGGGAGTCGTCGGCTGTGTACTATTCCCTGGTCAACCAGGAGATACGCAGGCGCCTCGGCAAGAGCCACTCGGCCAGTTGCGTACTCTGGTCCTTCGATTTCCAGGAGATAGAGGATCTGCAATACGCTGGTAAGTGGGATCTCCTGCGGGACAGGATGTATGACGCCGGCCGGGGACTCAAGGCTGCCGGTGCGGATTTCGCAGTGCTGTGTACCAACACCATGCACAAGGTGATGGACAGCTTCGAGGCGGATGTCGGAATCCCCCTGCTGCACATAGTAGATGCTGCTGGCGAGGCCATCCAGGCAGATGGCAAGACCAGGATAGGCCTTCTGGGTACGAAGTTCACTATGGAAGGCAGCTTCTATGCCGACAGGCTCCGGGACCGCTTTGGCCTGGAAGTCCTTACCCCCGGACCCGAGGACCGGGCTACGGTCAACGACATCATCTACAAGGAACTGGTCCGGGGCGTGGTGGATGAGCTCTCGCGCCGGAAGTACGAGGCCATAATCGATGGCCTGGCAGCCCGGGGAGCCCAGGGCGTGGTACTTGGCTGCACGGAGATAGGGCTTTTGGTAAAGGAACATGCCTGTACCCTGTACGACACGACCCTCCTGCATGCCAGACAGGCCGTCAGCTATGCCTTGGGTGGTTAGTGTGACGAAGATTTGATCTGGCTTAAAATGGATACCACAGATCGCCTGCAGCCACCTGCGCCGGTACCAACCGTCGTCGGACTTTCAGAAAAGCAAAATCTTGGTGACACTTGACAGGATTTCAATATAGTGGTAATGTAATACCGAAATGCCAGTAAACACCTTGATCCACCTTTCAGACGCCGCACTCATAGCCGTCCATGCCCTTGCTGGCCTGGCCGCCCGCCCCGGGTACCTGGTCCAGGTCAAGGATCTGGCCGCTGCCATTGGCGCCAGCGAACACCACCTGTCCAAGGTGATGCAGCGCCTGGCAAGATCCGGTTTGGTCCGTTCGGTAAAAGGGCCAACCGGCGGCTTTGCCTTGGCAATGAAGCCTGGAGATATCAGTTTCAAGCTGGCCATAGAGACGGTGGACGGGCCAATGGGCGGTGATTTCTGCCCGTACCGCACTGCGCGTTGCAATGCCGACAACTGCATCTTCGGACCTGAAATACGCAGACATGCCAATGAGTTGCTGGCCTACATGGTCCATCGTACCATAGCAGACATCACGCCGGACAATATGGTTAACCCCGCAGCGGTTTAGTTCCGTAGGATCTGGATGCGTAGCAGCACGTTTGAAGTTGCGATCTTTGTATAGGTATTATGGTTCCTTTTTACTTTAATACTTAAGAAATCCACCTGCTTTGCAGGTGGTCAGTTCCTAAACGGCTTTGCCTGCAAAAATTCTTTGATTTCGTTTTCGTTAATAA
>MIBM01000053.1:8443-14246 GCA_001830645.1 Spirochaetes bacterium RIFOXYC1_FULL_54_7 | reverse complement strand
CTCCCGGAGCGAGCACGGCGAGGGTCTCGCCAGTTTCCGCTTCCAGGGCGCTTACGAGCAGGAGCTTTCCATCCAGGCTGACGGCGGTTCTTCCGCCCAGGGAGGACGGTACATGAAACACTTTGGCTGTCGCCTGGGACGCCAAGGCCGTGAATGAATCGGACAGGGACCTGAGAGTATCCATTGATCGATCTCCTTACAACAAGATACCAATAATCTAGTCATCTGAAACCTCCACCGGCACCGGCCGTTTGGCCGGGCGAAGAAGCTATCCTGGAGATCCGGCCCCTGTTCGAGGCCGAGGACTTCGGTGAGGAATTCACCCCCGAGCTGCGGGCCAAGGAAGATCGCTTGCGGGCGGAACTAGAAAAGAAGCAATGAACCTGGGCGAGGGCTGGAAAACATCAGAGCACAGCTTTCTTCAGCAGAGCTGAAACAAGCTTTTTTTCTTCTGGCCCGAATTGCAGCAAGGCAAAAGCTGTTGGCCACATGGTGCCATTGTCGATTTTGGCCACATCACTGAAGCCAAGGGTGGCATACCGGGATTCGAATTTCCGTGCTGCCTGGAAAAAACATAAGACTTTGCCATCTTTGGCGTATGCGGGCATACCATACCAGGATTTGGGCAATAACTCCGGGGCTTCGGTCTTCACCAGTGCATGGATCGCCTGCGCAAGGGTTTTGTCACTCCCATCCATGGCTTCAATGAGCTTTGAGACTTCCCGCTCATCATCTTCTTTCTTTTTGTTCCCTCGCTGCTCGGCAGCCAGTTCCATTGCCCTGTTTTTCATTGCCTCGCGTTCGGTTTTAGAGAATCCTGAGTCCCCGTCCTTCTGAATGCTCATAACGTACCTCCACGTGAACAACAAGCCATCCAGGTCTCCAATCAAGTTACTTGATCCCGGAGCCATCGTCAAAAATAAAAACGACTAATGTCAAAATCCTGGAGATCGAATTATCGCTTGCCGATTTACAAAATTTGAATCTCTTCACAATGATTATTATAATAGTCATACTCAAAAGTTCCATATGAACCGGATCAAAGGAGGCAGTATGGATATCGGAGCATTTTCACTCAGAACTTTGGCATTTGATCACGCATTGGATAAGGAGGACTCTTGCTATGATTGATTTCAGTTTTTCACTGGTACCGTTTCTCATTGTCGGAATCGGTAATTTTTTCATCAGTTGGCTGTATTACTCTCCCGCGGTGCCTTGGTTCAAGACCTGGGCTCAGAATGTGGATATGGATATAACAAAGAAGGAGATGACCGAGGAAGAGAAAAAGGCCATGCCACGCCTCATGGGTGGGGCTGTTGTCGCCAGCTTCCTCCTGGCTTATGGCCTGCAGGTGCTTATCCACAGCATGGGCATTACCACATTCATCACCGGCGCGATTGCCGGCGTGGTGTTATGGCTTGTCTTTGCGGTTACCCTCAGCCTGAACTCCCAGTTCGAAGGACGCAAGCCGGTGGTACTGGTAATAAACAATGTCCTGTATCTTCTGACCTATGCAGGGTTTGCCGGACTTGTAGCAGTACTCTGAATTTCTTCAATATACCTTGAATCCTGTCGGGCACCCTTGGGGATGCCCGACAGATGCCGTCTTCACAGTGAACCGGGAGCTATTTATCTACTCAGATCTCCATTTCTGTCCTGAAGGCGATACAGGCATTCCCGCTGATTTTAACCAGCGTTGGCCCTTGGTCATCACTGAATACCTGAACTGTCATGTAGCCTTTGCGGTTGATCGCTTCTCCCTGTTTGATAACAAAGGTGCAACCTGCCGCGCATTTCCCAAGCTTCCCATAATATGTTAAATACGCTCCCAACGGACCATTAGCGTTGCCGGTAACCGGATCCTCAGCTATTCCTATCGCCGGGGCAAACATTCTTCCGCTGACCAGGACTCCTGGTTCCCGGGAGTCAAAGGTAAAGGCATAAAACCCATTGCATCCAATCTCAGTGCTGAGCTCGGTCAAAAGGCCTGCGTTGATACTGATGGAATCAAGAACAGCCTTGCTTTTCAAAGGCACCATTACCTTGGAATGACCGGTAGACACAATCTGAAAAGGTAATTCTGTATCAAGGTCCCGGGTATGTACACCGAGCCCTTTGACAAGCTTGTCCTTGTCTTTTCCTTCCAGAATCCTTCCGAAACTTATACCAGCCTGGGTCATTACAATCCGTGTTCCATTGTTTTCGCTGAGTATTTCAACCGGCAGTATGCCTGCTTTGGTTTTCTGGCGGATTACACCTTCAGTTATCCCGTGTTCTTTGGCATAGACATAATGAGCAGCTATGGTTGCATGTCCGCAGATTGGTACTTCCCTGGTGGGTGTAAAAAACCGTACTTCAATATCATATCCCGGTTCATTGCGGTTGATGATGAAAGCCGTCTCGGAATTGTTCATCTCCCGGGCTATTTTCTGCATCTGCTGTTCAGTCAGCTCATCCGCGTTCAGCACTACACCCGCAGGATTACCTTCAAAGATTGTAGTAGTAAAAGAATCAACCTGATAGATGGTAAGCTTCATAAAATTGCCTCACAATCATTATCCATGGAGCCTTCGCCTACTATGCGCACCCTGGGCCGGTGGTGTCAACGCCGATGGTAAGATCAAGCGTCCCGTCAACCAGTCCAACCTCAGAACCTGTGCTTGATCCCCGGCTTTTTTATCAGTGCATTGAGTGGACAAAGAAGTCCGAAATCGGGTTTCAGGTGGTTATGTATCAGCCCCCCTCGGTCACTTGATCAAGAGCCCGGTCAGGTACATAAGCAGCATGCCTGCCATCACGCCACTCCAGACGGTAAGAGGCATAGGCTCTTTTCCGTCTCCCTTTTTCAGGAGCTTCCCTATTTCGTAGGCTACTTCGAAAACCGCGCCGGCGCCGATGGCCAGGAAGAGGGTGGAAAGGATGGGCGTACTCGCGAAACCACCGATCCATGTGCCGGCGATCGCCGGTGCGCCACCCAGAGCGCCCACGCCGGCGAGGAAGCGCAGAGTCGGACGCTGCTTGACGATAGGGGCGATTATGCCGAGGCCCTCGGTGATGTTCTGCAGAATGAAACCGATGACAAAGAAAGTCCCAAGTGCCGCCTCCCCGACGCTGTACGCTGATCCGATGGCCAATCCTTCTCCCAGGTTGTGCAGGCCTATCCCGAGGGCGACCATGACCGCGATGCGTCGACGTTTGCCCTCTTCGTTGCCGGTTTCGCCGGATTGCCCCTTGCCGAGCGCGTCAAGGAGGAGCGCGGTGCCGACTATGCCGATGCCGACCAGGCCGACTCCCTGGAAGGGGCTACCCAATTCCCAGGCGACTTCGAGTGCCTCATTGACAGCGTCGATGCCGAGGAAGAGCAAAAGCCCTACGGTAAGCGCCATGAGCCAGATGAAGGCCCGGCGGCCGAGTTTCCGGAGGGCCGGGAACCAGAGCATGCCGAGGAACACGGGAATGACCCCGACATAGAAGCCGATCAGGGTAAAACCAAGGAATCCGGTTCCGCCGAAGGTCCGTGTCTCCGAGGCTGCCTCGATCGCGGCGGCGAAGACGACGGCATTGGAGGTGATAAGGCGGATTTCGTAGGCTTCCGCATCAACCCAGGGATAGGGAATGGTCACGACGGCCTTGCCCAGCCTGGGCACCCTGCGAGCCGGGAGAGCGGAAAAGCCCACGATCATATCCTTGACCGCTGCCTGGGCTATCTCGATGGTTTCGGGACTGGTATTCCGGATATGAAGTTCGATGGCACCGTTTATGAGGACAATCCGCTCGAAGACCAGGTTTTCTATGGGAGCCGCCGGCTCCACGTTGAGTCCGGCCCCATCAGTCGCAAGGAACAGCGCGATGACAGCGGCGAGGAGAACCACGGGAAAAAGGAAATACGCGAGGGTTCTGAGACGTCCGGCCGTTTCCTCCGGCTTGATTCCAGCAGTGTGCATGTTCATTCCTCCACCTCGAAGAGTCCTGTCCATCCGAGTTCCGCGAATTCGGTTTTATGGGCATGGAACATGTAGAGTCCCGGATAGGTGTACGTGAACTCCAGAATTCCCCGCTGAGCCTGCATCTGCGCTATCGTGTCGGTATATTCGCCCGCAACCAGGAAGGTTCCCGTCGGATAATAATTAAAGAAGTTGGCGTGCAGATGGAAGGAGTTGCTTTGGTCAAACTCGAGCATGTTCACCAGGTATATGCGCACGAGGGCGTTCGTCTTGATCTTGATGGGATGCCTGTCATAATAGAAGGGAATGAAATTGACTGCGTACAGGTCGTTGGCCTCGTCGAAATCCAGGTCCAGGCCGGACATCACCATGACGAATTCATGATCGGCCTTCGGCCTTCCTTGTTTTGGGTCGATGATTATCGCGCCATAGAGGCCGCGGCTGATATGGCTGGCCAGGGGCATGACATGGCAATGGTAGGGATGGACGCCGAAGGGGACCGCGTCGAATTCGTAGGTGAAAGACCCTCCGGGAGGGACAGGTTCAAAGACTCCGTCCATGCCAGCCGGATGTATCGTATGGAAATGCACAGTATGGGGATGGGGCGAGGCGTTGACGAAGCGTATGAGGAGCCGGTCCCCCTCGGTCGCCCTGAGGGTCGGGGCAGGGACGCGGCCATTATAGGTCCAGGCCTCGTACATGATGCCCGGCGCTACTTCCAGCTGCTTGATTTCGGCCCTGAGCTCGTATTCGCGCAGGGTCCTGCCGTCCGGAAGGGTGCTTACCCTTCCGTAGTCGAAATCGGTAAGGATGGACATAGGATCAAAGCCGTTCGCCACAGTATCCACCTCGCCGCGGAACCCGGGCATGAAAGCCATCTCCGCGCTGCCGGCGACAGCGACGGTGTGGCTCATGGTCTGCCCCATACCGGATTCGGCATGTTCCTGCTTTGGTTCAACCCCGCAGGAAAGGAGAATGAGGAAAGAGCAGAAAAACGCCGGGTATGCGATCGTTTTCATTTTTCCGTTCATTCATCGCACCTCACTTTGATTGATCAAAAATATAATATATATTATTCAAAGAAACAAATCCGGAGGAACGGTAATGCCCAGCAAAACGGTGGAAGATTACTTGAGAGAGCTTTTTCTCCTGCAGCAGACTCTGGCAGCCTCCTACGTTCCAATGAACGCCCTTGCGCTCGCTATGGGCGTAACGGCAGGGACGGCTACAGTCATGGTCCAGGGCTTGGCGGAAGAAGGCTATGTCGAGTACGTCAAAAGGATAGGGAGCCGACTCACCGGGAGCGGCGAGCGCGAAGCCCTCAAGGTATTGCGCCGCCACCGCCTGGTGGAATCCTTCCTGGTAAAAATCCTGGGGCTGGATTGGTCGGAGGTGCATGTGGAGGCCCATCTGCTCGAGCACGTCATCTCCGAGCGGGTCCTGGACAAGATGGACGCCCTGCTGGGGCATCCGGAGACCGATCCCCACGACCCTATCCCGTCCGCCGCGGGACGCATCGACCGCACTACCTATTTATGCCTGGCTGAAGCGCAGCACGACAAACCCTTCCGTGTCGTACGCATCCTGGATCAGAGTCCCGATTTCCTCAGGTTTCTGGAATCCAAGGGCATAAGCCCCGGTGAGCCGGTGGTCGTCGTGGATGGGGGCGGTGTTTCGGGCGCCTTTATCGTCCAACCCCATAATCTTCCTACCGTGGTGCTTGGAAAGGCGGCGGCAGAAAGCATTCTCGTCGAATTAGTCCTGAATCCAGTGGCGACACCGGTTTGATCTTCCGGTTTGGTTTTGACATCTGTGGCCCACCCCCCTGGCTCAGCTCCCCCCAGCTCCCCGGCGATCAG
>MIBM01000053.1:0-8387 GCA_001830645.1 Spirochaetes bacterium RIFOXYC1_FULL_54_7 | reverse complement strand
ATCAAGCCTAAACTGCCGATAGGCTTCTTGCTCTTTTCAAGACACCAGGGAGGGTACATGGGATTTTTAGCCAGGCTCAAGACTGCGGCACTTAAAGGTGTAAGAGGGCTATGGACAAAAATTTCCACTGCACGACCCAGATTTTCAAGGCGCCCCTCCTCACCACTTGCGGATAGATTGCTGACCGATACCCTGCGTCTTGCCGAACTGCCCTCTCCTACCGAAAAAGAGGAGAAACGGGCAGAATTCATCCTGGAAAGGCTTGCAAGCCTGGGAATCCCCGGCGATGTGGACGAGGACGGCAATATCACCGCCACTATTCCTGTTGAAGGCACCGGTGACGCGCGGCCTCTCCTTCTCTTCGCGGACCTTGGTACAACCCGATGGAGTCCGCTGGGCAGTCTCTCAAGGCTGGATCCTGAAAAGGCGATAGGCGCGGGAATATCCGACTCCCTGGGAGCCGCCGCTCTCCTATCAATAGCCGAAGGGGTTCATAGCGGCAGCATCAAGCCCGGGGGCAGCCTTCTGCTCCTGTTTGCCGCAAGGTCCCTCCATGATCCAAGAAGCGGAATCTTCAAACGGCTGGTGGAACACTCGGCCTTGAGACCCGCGGCTGCCATAGGCGCCAGGGGCATCGGCCTTGGCGCTTTGTCCCAAAAACCTCTCGGGACTTACAGGCTTTCTGTCATGGTCAGGACCCTGGACCCCACCGAGGCAGCCGTCCACCCCTCGGAGACAGCCAAAGGGGTGCATTCCCAATCCGCTGTCTCCGCAGCGGTTCTCGTAGCCCAACGTCTGGGCGGAGTAAAATGGGATTCCGAAGGCGCTACAAGCTGCCATGTCAGGCGCATCGTCGCGGGTACCGGGTTTGGTAGGTTCCCCACCGAGGGCGTAGTGGATATAGAAATAGAATCCGCCGATGCCAAGGTCCTTGAGATGGCCATGAAAGCGGCAACGGCGACAGCGGAAACCGTGGGCAAGGAATTAAGCGCCAATCTTATGGTAAGCATTGTTGGCTACGTGCCTGTCGGAGAGCCTTCGATAAGCGCATCGCTTATCTCTTCGGCAAAAGAGGCGATGCGCGAGCTGAAAATCAAACAAACGGATGACCCGGGAGCGGACTTGGCTGCCTTCCTATCGGCGTTGGGCGTACCAGCGGTTTCACTTGGAATAGCCTATGGCCATGTAGGCATCGAGCTTGATGAAATAGATGTCACATCAATAGAATCTGGAAGAAGACTCCTTGTTGCCATGACCGAACGAAGCTTTACGGTCGCGGACAGAAGAGAAAAAGCAAGATGAAGGTAGATTCCCTCCTGGATAGAACCTGGCACCATTCGCGCTTCGCGGACCTGGACAGGCTTGTCGCGTTGAAAGAGAGACGTGGTACTAAAATTTCGCTCGCCTTTCCCACACTCAACGAGGAAGCGACAATAGGCAAGGAAATCCTCATGCTGAGAACCGAGCTTATGGATAGAAGGCCGCTTATCGACGAGATTGCCATTGTCGACTCGGGCTCAAAAGACGCTACACGCAAAATAGCCGAACATTATGGGGCAAAAGTATACGATTCAAAGAAGATCCTGCCAAAGTACGGAACCTATAAGGGCAAGGGCGAAAACCTTTGGAAAAGCCTGTATGTCCTGGATGGGGACATAATAGTCTGGGTAGACGCGGACATCTCCAACATCGCTCCCAAATTCGTCTACGGCCTTTTAGGCCCCCTGCTGGAACACGATGAAATATCCTACGTCAAAGCCTATTACGAGAGGCCAATTCGGTCAGGAGAAGGGTATTCCCAATCCGGCGGCGGTAGGGTCACGGAGATCCTGGTAAGGCCGCTCTTCTCGCTGTTCTATCCGGAACTGGCAAGATTCATCCAGCCCTTGTCGGGTGAATATGCGGGCCGGCGGGAGCTTCTTGAGAAGCTTTCATTCTCCGTAGGTTACGGCGTGGAGCTTGGGCACTTGCTGGATATTTTCAGGAAATTCGGTATAGAGGCCTTTGGCCAGGTAGATCTTGATCTGCGGATACACAGAAACCAGTCCGTGCATGCCCTGAGCAGAATGGCTTTTGGCATCATGGAAACATTCCTGGACCGGGCCAAACGATACGGAGATGCCGAGACACTTAAAAAACTCGGGGAAGTCCATGTTGCCTTGCGTGTGGCTGGCGAAAAACATATCGCCGAAAGCACACCCATCTCCGCCGTGGAAAGGCCACCCATGATCGAGATCCCCGAATATATCCAGAAGTTTGGCACACGCACAAGATAAATAGATGCAGACACCGGTTTGATTATTCCGGTTGGAAGTGTGGACAAGATCCTGGACATGAATCGAGTCCAGTTGAAGCGGCTGCTAGATTTTTCGAAGACTTCCAACTCCGATTTTAAAAGCAGGTTCCTTAACCAATGGTTATATATAATGAAGCTTTTTATGTTTTTTCCAAATATATTCAGTTTAATCTTTACTACATTAGAGCTAGGGCTGATAAATCCTGCTGCATCACCTAATAAATAGACACTTCCTTCCAGTACGATCCAGCCCTGTTTGCCACCGAATAGACAGTGGCCTACTTTGCCTCCTGGGTCAGCTCCTGTGCAATCAATTCCTTATACCGTGGCCCCGGATGTGGTCATTCCTGCCTCACCTACACCCCCAGCTTCTCCTTCAGCCAGTCGGTGGTCAGGTGCTTTGCAACGTCGAAGGGCTCGCACTCGCCACTGGCGGAGGTGAACTCTATCGGTCCCACAGCCCGTGCAACCTTCAGAGCCGCCGAGTTCAACACAGGGCTGCGCTTTCCGATTCCCATCAGCACCGACCCCATGGACAGGCGGACCCTTTCCGGCTCCGTCCCTATCGTGTCGGAGATGCGCTTGACATGGGCAAGGAAGAACTCTTCGGGGGGCGCCTTCTTGCCGGAGAACTTCGATACCTCATAGAGCAGCCCATAACCGCAGTCGAGCAGAGCCAGGACTTCGGATAAGGACATTGAAAACCTCCTTCTCTGGGTCAGTTACCTCGTGCGGTCCGCGGAGCCCTGACTTGCAACGATCAGTAGCCCGCCGGATTCCGCGGCACGCATGGTTATTCAATGCTTTCTATTCATTGTCCTTACAGGTTCCCTTCAGAAGCATGAAATCCGAACTCATATGCCAGGTATCTATCCAGGTAGCGAAACATTCATCCTTGTTTTTCCGGTATCCAATTGTTATTATTCCCTCTTGTTTCTCACCTTCATATTCCCAGTCATAACGTAGTTCAATGAACGTTTCCTTGAGGATTGGCCTAACCATGAATTTTGATAGTGATTTCTTCTGAGTATCTGTCATTGGATCATGAAGGATATTTTCACCGATCCATTTACCAGTAATATCCCATGGAAAGTTCATATGTTGATTAACATACCGAACCATATTCTTCTCAGCAAGTGCTTGATTGATCCAGGCAGACTTGCTCGCCATCTACTTCCCTATTCTGGAATTTCTTCAATAACAAACTGCAATATTCAGTTCCTTGCAGATATCAGCAAGGGGGCCATCATTGGTTATCAGCATTGCATCATTTCTTCGAGCTGCCACAGCATAATACAGATCGTAAATTGAATGATTGTTTTTTATCCCTTCACCAAGGGATTCTTTCCATAGTTCTTTCGCATCGATGAAGTCATCTATCAGGTTTAACCCGTCTTCGACCAACTGGATGCAATCTTCACGGGATATCAGATTTGCCTTATGATACTTCCATAGCACATTCGATAATTCGGAAACATATAGATCCGGGGCGATAACCCAAGAGGCTTCCTTGATTTTAGCATCAAACAAGGAAGCCTTGTCCTTCTGAAGAAGAATCTGGATGACGCCGCTGACATCGAGTACCGCTATCATCTATCACGGTCCTCCCGAATGAGTGCTACTTCATCAATCAATTTGGTGTCATTGGAAATATGCCTGTTTCCTATTCTTTCCAGAACTTGGTTACGTCGTTCACTATTGGATTGTTCCTGCCCTAAGCCTTTTTCCAGTACAACAAGTACTTGTTGGGCTATGGTACGATTCTGTTTTCTGGCTAGAAGAGTAATTTTCCGGTAGATATCTTCAGGGCATTCACGAACCTGTAGTAATGGCATACCTCAACTCCTGCATATAATATACAGCTAAATGTATGCAATGTCAAAGACGTTTACTTTGATTTTTTCAAGCACTCCAAGGAGAACCTACCAAAAATAAACCAGGGTCTGCCCATCAGTCTCATCATATTAAGGCTGGAGGTCTTGACTTAGTCATTAGACTTGACTAAGTTCATCTCTATGGTCGTAACTATCCATGAGGCTAAAACCCATCTATCCCGCTTAATCCGTCAAGTGATGGAGGGCGAGGAAGTGATCATTGCGAAAGGATCCCGTCCAATGGTGGTGCTGCAGCGGGCACCCCAGAAAGGTGTCCGAATTCCCGGCCGCAACAGGGATAAAATATCCATGGCCGACGATTTCAATGACCTGGTTCCGGATTTCGCGGAATATCAATAATGGAGTATCTTGTCGATACCCAAGCGCTGATCTGGTGGGATGCTCAACCCGATCGGATCGGACCGAAAGCTTTTACCATATTTTCCAACCAGAATAACATATTATACGCGAGCCATGCATCGATATGGGAAATGGCGATCAAAATGAGGCTCGGAAAGCTGAAGCTCCCCATGGATTTGAATCGATGGGTGGAAGAATATATCCGGGATAGCGGATTCATCCTCTTGCCGATCAGCTTGGATGCCATTCTGCATACTCAAGGGCTAGCTATGCATCACGGCGATCCCTTCGATCGTATATTGATTTCTCAAGCCTTTGTGCAAGGGTGGCCGGTTCTTGGTTCCGACTCCCAATGGGATGCATACGGTATCGAGCGTATCTGGTAGGGCGATGCATTGAGGTGATAGTGTTGCCTCCATTTCTGCAAGAACCAACAGGTTCATTATACCCCCTGGGTCAACTCCTCCGCAATCAATTCCGCCTGCTTGAGCACCGTCTCGGTGGCCAGCATCTGCATGTCCGGGGGGTAAGCCGTACTGTCGCAGGATGCGCTTTACGATGACCTTGAGTTTGGCCTTTACGCTTTCCTTTATGATCCAGTCTATGGAGGCGTTTTCCTTTACTTTCTCGTAGAGGACTACGGCCAGCTCCCGGAGCTGGTCCTGCTATGGTATCTCTGGATGGAGCTTTCCAGCATTTCCATAAGGGTCCTGCTCTGGACCAGGTTCTTTTTGGTCCGGCCTTTGATCTCGTCATTGAGCAGCTTCCTCAAGACCTCCAGGGCAAGGTTTTTGTGTTCCATGTTCTTCACTTCCAGGAGGAAATCTTCGGAGAGGTTATGGCCTGCATCAGGTTGTGGCCCTTCATGGGCTTGTCTATGTAGAGGGTGTGCAGGGAGTGTACATCAAAGCCGGTGAGCCACATGTCACAGACGATTACCAGTTTCAGTTCGTCTTCTGGCTTTCTCATACGGTCAGCCAGGGTATGGTACGGTTCTCTAGTGTAACTTTGCCCACAGATCGTTGCAGAATGTGAAAGAACGAGTAAATTTGCGGCGCTTGACAAAACAAATCAGGGAATTTACCCTCAAATCCTGCCGAATCCACCGGGAATCGGACCAGGGTCGGGAATTTGGTTGCCAAATTGTGTTGGATCGCAGGGAAAACCACAATTTCTTACAAAAAATCTGCATCTGCCAAAAATGACTTTCCCATCAATTAATGTGATAATGTGACAGCGCACAACCGGGTGCCTTTTCATTGGATGCGACCTCTAGGGCGTATTCAAGGCAAACACCATGTACGGCCAGTTTGTGCGGCCAACATGTCGGGTATGGAGCGGGGTATCGAGGAGTCGCGGAATGACCCAAAGCAGAATTGTAGTGCTGAGTCGGACAGAGGGATCAGGTCAGCGCCTAAAAAAACAGCTGGAACGACTTTTTGGCAACATATTTGATGTGGACTGCTACTCGCTCGAGAAGGGGCTTGACTCATTCATCGTTGCGGATTTGGTTATATCAAATTCATACCAGGTGACAGGTGAATTTGTCAAATATCTTGCTCCGGGAACCGACATCTATGTTGTCCGGTCCACCCTGAGCCGGGAGGCCTGGGAAAAGATCATCAATATTCCGGCCCGTAGCAGGATTCTGGTTGTGGCCAGCGATTATGACGAGTCAGTCATGACGGTGGCCATGCTATACGAACTAGGTGCCCGCCATCTGGAATTGGTGTCATATGCTCCGGACAAACCTTTTGATGAAAATATCAGGATTGCCGTAACCTTGAACGAGAATGGGCTTGTACCTGCCTCGATCACCCAGGTTGTCAACATCGGTGAGCGGGTCCTGGATTCCTATGCCTTGTATGATGTGCTGGGCAAGCTTGGCAGGATTAACAAGGACACTGTACAGGTCATCATCAACCACATGGGTGAGATCATTCCCCGCAGTCCAGGCCTGCTCTCAATGCTCAACAACATAGTCGAGACCAAGCATCATCTGGAGTACCTGGTCGATCTAATTGACGAAGGTATTGTGGCGTACAATGCCGAGAATCGCATCATCTTCTTCAACAAGTGGGCTGCGGTCCTTTTTAATATCCATGGTTGGGAGGTGATTGGCCGTGATGTTGGGGAGTTTTTCAACCAGAAAGGCCTTGAGGCTCTCAAGGGCCTGGTTGAAATACGTGACGAACTCATCACCTTTGATGGAAATCTCTATGTTGTCAGTCTGTCATGGTTATCTGCCTTCGAAGAACGTATTGGTGGGGTCGTTACTTTCAAGGAATGTACCGAGATCCAGCGCCTGGAGTTGAAATTCAGGCAGACCGTGCGCCGGAAGGGCTATGTAGCCCGTTATACTTTCGATGACATCATAGGCGTGAATGACAGGATCATGGAGATCAAAAAACTGGCCAGCAGGTTTGCCAAAGCTGACCCCAGCATCCTGATCCTTGGTGAGAGCGGCACGGGCAAGGAACTCTTCGCGCAAGCCATCCATAATGTTTCGGGCCGGAAGGATAAACCATTCGTGGCCTTCAATTGCGCTGCAGTCACGGAATCGCTCATCGAGAGTGAGTTGTTCGGTTATGAAGAAGGTGCCTTCACCGGGGCCAGAAAAGGCGGCAAGCCAGGTCTGTTCGAGCTGGCCCATCGTGGTACGGTCTTCCTGGATGAGATCGGTGATATACCTGTCACTGTACAAGCACGCTTGCTACGCGTACTCCAGGAAAAGGAAGTCATCCGTGTCGGTGGAACCGATGTGATTCCAGTCGATATCCGCATCATCGCGGCAACCAACCAGGATCTCTGGGATATGGTGCAGGAATGTAAGTTTCGCAGAGATCTGTACTACCGTATCAATGTTCTCTGCCTGCATTTGCCGACTCTGGCGGAGCGCGCCGAGGACATACCGGCCCTGGTATCGCATATACTGGAGAAGCGTGGTATCAGGAAGGATATTCCGAAGGACATGATGCGCATACTTCTGGAGTATAATTGGCCGGGCAATATCCGCGAACTGGAAAACTGTCTTGAGCATGTCATCAACGTGTATTCAGGTTCCTTCAAGCTTTCGGACCTGCCAGCATGGATACTGCCCCAACAGCAGATCGACAAACAGTTGGGGGGCTTGGATTGGCTGGGAGACCCGGATGAGGTGATCCGTATCCTGCTGGCACTGAAACGCGGCCGGGGCGACCATGCCGGTATTGGCCGGAGAAACCTGTACGCGATCCTGCATGCCTGTGGTGAGGATTTTACCGAACATGAGCTACGCTGTCGAATGAAGGTGCTTGAGAATGCCGGACTGGTGATTGTCCGCCAGGGTCGCGCTGGAACACGCCTTTCCCCAAAGGCTGAGAAACTGTTGATTTCCCTGACAGAAACGGGCGAAACGCGCTAATACAAACCACCCATTTCACCCAATACCCTGCTCTATGCTCGGTATTCTGCCCATGAGTGGCTGCTATGCCTCACAGTGATACCAGAATGTGCGTTTTTTTTTGGCATGCTTCTAGCAGTACACAAGATAGATCGTCGCAGAATGCTGTGGTGTGCCTTACTACAGTGCACGGTCTGGAGAAGGCTGAACGCTGGTCTGGATACTCTTGACCGATAGGGGGAAAAATCATGGGGTTGATTATTTCCGCGCCAAAGGTACTGCTTGGTGATCCTGGAGGTACGGTGCTTGACCAAGCTTATGTCGAGATCGACGGCGATACCATCCAGCGTATCGGCAAGGTTGCCAAGCTTACAACCGAGGAACAAACCAGACTTACACATTACCCGGCATGTTCAATCCTGCCTGGCTTGATCAATGCCCATGAACATCTGGCCACCAAAACCCGCATCACACC
>MIBM01000052.1:13506-14412 GCA_001830645.1 Spirochaetes bacterium RIFOXYC1_FULL_54_7 | reverse complement strand
CTCGTCCACCATCAGGGTTCCAGACCGTGGCTGCCTGGCAGAGATCCTTGCCGCAGCCCGGGGCCGGCTACGGGTCATGACCCTGGCACCCGAGCTTCCCGGCATTGGCATGATCATCGAGGCTTTGCGTGACGCGGGCATACTGGTCTCCCTGGGGCATTCCGATTGCCGCATCGAAGAAGTGGCACTCCCGGAACAGCCTTTCTCCATTACCCACCTGTTCAACGCCATGTCAGGTTTTTCCCACAAGGAAGCCGGCCTGGCCACCCTGCCGTTCTACGACCGCAGGCCCTTTGTGGAGCTCAATGCCGACGGTATCCATGTCGGCAAGAGTGCGCTGGCAGCCGGCAGGAATGCCCTGGATCCGGACCGATTGATCCTGATTTCCGATGCCGTGGTTGCTGCCGGGCTCCCGCCGGGAGAGTATCTGTACCATGGCCTCAGGGTGGTTTCAGCAGGGCAGGGTGTACGCTATGCGGATACAGGCATACTTATGGGTTCGGACAAGACGTTGCCTGAAGTGCTGGAAAACTGGACCAGTGCCTGCGGGGCTCCGCCTGCAGCGGGAATCAAAGCTGCCACACTGAACCCCCGGCGGGCCCTTGCAGAAGCGAGGGGAGTCGCCGGGCTTACTCCGGTCCGGGGTGACTGGCTGAACCCGCCTCGGGGCGACTGGCAAGGCCCGACCCGGGGCGCCATTTCCCCCGGCTTCAAAGCCGACCTGGCTATCTGGGAGCGGCCGTTCAGCCAGCTGCGGCAGCTTATCCCTGGTAATTGAACCGGTATGACTTGCCGGCAACTACCGATGTACCGTCCAGTTCGGTAAAATGAAAGTCTTTTTCGGTGGATACAGCCTCAACCACGCTCGCGGTGACCAGTATCTCGCCAGCCTTTGCAGTATCCTCG
>MIBM01000052.1:12126-13475 GCA_001830645.1 Spirochaetes bacterium RIFOXYC1_FULL_54_7 | reverse complement strand
CGAACACATCACTATCGCCGATTCTCAGTACCCGACCGTAGCCGATTCCAGCGCACAGGAGGACGCGCTCCTCATCTGCCCGGTCGATATTGTAGTTGAAGCAGGCAGCCTGCATGCCGGCAACCGCCTTCAGGGCCTTGCCCGGGTTCCTGAAGATTATCATCATTGAATCGCCTTCGATCTTCAGCAGTATCCCGTCGAAGCTATCGACGATAGGGACGAGTATCCGTTCACTCTCATAGATGGTCTGAAGGAAGTGGATGATTCCGAAGGACTCCACATTCCGTGAAAAACCAGACAGGTCAGTGAATACTATGGCCCATTCCTCTCCGAACAGGTCCCATATCCTTTCATCAATGCGTTCCTTGTCGGCTCCTGGGGCCAGGCGCTCCGCGATCAGGCGGGACAGCCTGTCTTCCGATGCCCCCGCTACGATAGTTCGCTGATACATCATGGGAATCTCCTTCAACCCTTTTGCCTGCCGACCCACTCGCCAACCGTGCCAAACCGTTCCCTGACGCAGGCGGTATATGCTTTCCCTGCCTCATCCAGCCTTGCGATTAACTCAGTGGCGTTCAAGCCTATATTGTCTTTTGCGGCTGGAATAACGGTTTCGCATTCAAGCTGATCCAGAAAGGCCGCCGCATCAAGCAACCTGGTCTCATCCTCCAGAGGAACAGCCAGGAATCCATGCTTGTCCGCATGGATCAGTTGCCCCGGCTTGATCGTACACCCAAATACGCTGACCTCGCAGTTCCACCGTACCGGCACGCTCCAGGCGTGACCGACACAGAGTCCCCTGGCGATGGCTTTGAAGCCAGTATCACACATCTCGTCCAGGTCACGGATTGCTCCATCGGTTATGGTGCCTACGCAACCCAAGGCCCTGTGTGCACTCGAGTTTACCTCCCCCCAGAAGGCGCCTATGGCGACTGGCTTGTCCAGGTCCTGGACTACCACAATCTTCGGGCCCGGTACAGATGCCACATAGCGCCGGTATTCGTTCCATGCGTCAGCGCGTGTGGCATGGCTCTTTTCGCTTGGCTGGATTACTACTGTCACCGCAAACCCGGCCATGGGGCCCATTTCAGGCATATAGTCGACCAGTGGTTCCCGGTTGAAGCAGGTGGTGCGGTCGGCGCGGGTGATGGCTTCCCAGCCATTGTAGATGGTCGGGGTATTCCAACGTTTCAGGCGGAGCAATGTCTCCAGGGGGATATGATCCATCTCTGTTTCCTTGCAGGTCTTGGCCTTTTGATGTGAAGCATTGACTTGGGGATCATAATACGGCTTGTGCTCTTTGTCGAGTTTTAAAAAGAATCACTTGATATATCACAGTAGGTCGGGTA
>MIBM01000052.1:9868-12116 GCA_001830645.1 Spirochaetes bacterium RIFOXYC1_FULL_54_7 | reverse complement strand
ATGAAACCGGTGAAAGACAGTGATGATCAGCCTGAAGACACGCCCAAGCATTCATTGTCCCAGGATGTTTATGAATATCTCCTGGAGAAATTCCTGCAGAACGAGCTTGTTCCTGGCCATATCCTTAATAGACGTGAGATAGCCCAGCAGCTTGGAGTCAGTGTCGCTCCGGTTCTGGAGGCCCTTCTGCAACTTGAAATGGAAGGCTTTGTCGAGAGCATTCCGCGGAAGGGTACCCTTGTGAAGCCGGTCAGGCAGGAGGATATTTTCGGCCAGCTTATGCTACGCGAAGCCGTTGAATGCCAGGCCGCGCGACTGTATTGCGGGGTACGGGTGCGCGAGCACAGACAGGCTCTCCAGGTCCTGGCCGCAGCTCTGGAGACCACCACTGCCGAATCTCCCGAGCACTGGAAACAGGAGGTTGCCTTCCACTCGGAACTGGTCAGCCTTTCCGATTGCCTCCCTCTTCTCCGGGAGTTCAAACGCTTCATCCGGCTTGGGGTATTTTACCGTATGAACCGCATTCTCCAGCCGGTGGACCGTCTTGATGGACAAAGCCACATGACCCTGATCGAAGTCCTTTCAACCGATGACCCTGATGCTGCAGAACGTGCGATCAGGGCCCATCTCCGGAGCGGCAAGCAGCGGATCTTCAAATGATGAGATAGGCATCTCCGGGAGGTAGAAAAAAGCCTTGTTTTATTTTGATATATCACGTAGAATATCCAATAAAGAAACACGAGGTGGACCATGAAGACTCTCAGAGGTATTTTCCCCGCCCTGCTTACACCGTTCGATGCAGCCGGTCAGATTGATGAGGCTAGCCTCCGGAAGCTTGTGTCGTTCAACATTGCAAAGGGTGTAGACGGTTTCTATGTCTGCGGCAGTACCGGCGAAACCTTCCTGCTCAGTCATGACGAACGCAAGCGCATCCTGGAAATCGTGGTCAGCGAGGTTGCAGGACGGGTCGCAGTGATTTGTCACATCGGCGCCATAAGCACGGATTTCTCCATCCAGCTCGGCAGGCATGCCGTTGCCGCAGGGGCGGACGCGGTGTCGTCGATACCACCGTTCTACTACAAATTTTCCACCGAGGAAGTGCTTGGCTTCTACCGCGATATTGCGGATGCCATCGAACTCCCGGTCATTCCATACAACTTTCCCGCCTTGTCCGGCGTCACCCTCACTGGTACCTTGATCAGGAAGTTACGGGAACATCCGCGTATCGCTGGTGTGAAGTTCACCTCCAATGACCTGTTCCAGCTGGAACGCATGAAGAAAGATGATCCTGACCTCATTGTATACAACGGCTTTGACGAAATGTTTCTGGCAGGCATGGCTATGGGGGCGGATGGCGCCATCGGCAGCACCTACAACTTCATGCCGGAAAAGTTCCTGGGTATCCGGGAGCGGATGCTGGCCGGTGACGTGCCGGGTGCCAGGGTATTGCAGGACCAGGCCAACGAGGTCATCCAGGTCCTGATCGATACTGGCAAGGCCCTGGTGGCCCAGAAATACTTGACCGGGCTCATCGGCATCCCCTGTGGTGAATGCAGGCGGCCCTTCATTCCACTCACCGATACCGACAAGGCAAACCTGGATGCAGTGGCAAAGCGTTGTCTGGATCTGCCGTATCCAGGAAAATAGGGGCATGGGAGCATAGGGAAATGACCGGATCATGATCACCGTCAAAGACCAACTCAGCCGCCTGCTCGATTTCCTTGGGGCCGCCGCCCTCGCGGCACCGGCAGCCCGGGCAGACGACCTGCACCGGACTGCACTGGAATACGATAGGGTCGAACGCCTGCCCTTGATATTGTCGTATCCCTTGCCGGCGGACTTTCCCTTTCAGCCCCTGCCGGATGCGGCCATCTACAAGGATCCCGCAGCCATGCTGTACAACGAGCTGGTATCGGCCTGGAACCTCAGCATAGCCGCCCATACCCAGCTCGGTGATGACCTGGCGGCCACGATACGCCCGAACTGGGGCACTGTCCTTGTGGCATCGGTCCTTGGTGGTCATGCAGAGCAGGCCGATGACAACACGCCAAGGATACGCCGCAATGATGACAGGCCCATCACCCTTGAACAGATAGCTGAGGCCAACCCTGATGTGGCAAGAGCCGGCTGGGTGCAGCGGGTTCTGGATACCTACGAAGCGTACCGCGAACTGCTGTCGCCCTACCCTGAACTGGCGTCAGCGTTACGGGTGACCTTGCCTGATCTCCAGGGACCTCTGGATACCGTG
>MIBM01000052.1:1973-9832 GCA_001830645.1 Spirochaetes bacterium RIFOXYC1_FULL_54_7 | reverse complement strand
ATGGAACGACCGGAATTGTGTGTCCGGGCTTTCATGCGCACCGCCGAAATCCAGCTTGCGTGTGCAGGTCTGTTTGCTCTGTATGTCCAGGATGGACCACCCGGCTACATACACCAGCACGGCTTCCTGGTAAAAGGTAGGGTGCTCATCCGTTGTGATTCGGCTGTAATGATATCATCACAACTGTACCGTGATCTGGTGACTCCTGCGGACGAGCTGGTTCTGGCTGGCCTCGGTGGCGGAGGGGTGCATTCCTGCGGGAAGATCGATCATGCCGCACCAGCCATACTTGGGTTGCCTTCCATCAGGTGCTTCGATTTCGGTCAGTCCTTCATGAATGATATTGATTCGCTGTATGCCATTGCCAGCCAGCGGCGCATCCCCTTCCTGCGTGTCCAGCCGGACCGGCAGGAACTGGAGGCAGGAACGATCATGGATCGTTTCCCTACCGGGGTTTCCCTGCATTTCCCCGCAGAGTCCATGGAGGAAGCCCGCCGGATTTTTGACCGCTATACAACAATCTGCAGCAAGCGAGGAAAACAAGGATGAACTCCAAGGAACGCGTCATGACAGCGGTCAGGCTCGGTGTTCCCGACAGGGTGCCGATGGACTTTCACGGGAACCGCTGGGTGCTTGAACGATTGGCAAATGAATTCGGAGCCCGCTCCCATCGCGAGCTTCTTGAGCACCTGCACAGTGATGTCGTCGATCTGCGCGGTACCGTCGATCCTGTGTACTGTGGGCCGGTTCCGTATTCGCATGAGCTGTCCGCCACCGTCCGCGAGAGTTTCTGGGGCTGGCGCCAGGAAACGACCATGGCAGCCTGCGGCCCCGAGGAGACCTATGTAGATTTCCCCCTCGCATCGGCAAGCACCGTCGATGAGCTGGCACAGCATCGTTGGCCAAGTCCCGACTGGTTCGATTTCAGTGATTTTGCCGATCGCCTTGATCCCTGGAAGGACTTTGCCATCATGGCCTCCGGCGTCAGTGTCTGGCAACATCCATCCTTCCTTCGAGGCCTGGACAACCTGATGGTTGACCTGCTGATGGAACCGGAGATGGCCCATTTCATCATGGACAAGTTCACTGATTTCTATCTTGGCTACTTCGACCGCATGCTTGGCGCAGCCAAGGGCCGCATCGATATCCTCCGACAGGCTGACGATCTGGGAACCCAGCGCAGTCTGTTCTTCAGCCCTGAACACTTCAGGACTTTCATCAAGCCCCGCATTGCGAAGTTCGTAGACCTTGCCCACAGCCATGGCGTCACGTTCATGTTCCATTCCTGCGGCGCCATTGTGCCTCTTATAGATGACCTGATTGAAATTGGCGTTGATATTCTCGACCCCCTGCAGGCCTTGGCTGACGGCATGGAACCGGAGACTCTGAAGGTCGCCTTCGGAGATCGTATCTGCCTTCATGGCGGCATCGATACGCAATATCTGCTGCCCCGGGGCAGCCCGGCAGAGGTGAGGGCAGAGGTGCGCAGCCGTCTGGAGATACTGGGAGCGGGAGGTGGCTTCATCATGGCGCCTTGCCATGTGTTGCAGCTGGATGTACCTACGGAGAACATCATGGCCATGAGCGAGACGGGACTGGCGTACTCATACACAGGAGGCAAGGCATGAGGCCACTGTCAGCCAAGGATATCCGAGGCAACTGGGCAACCCTGCTGTCGGCATGGAACGCAGACGGTTCTCCTGATTACGGACGTATCGGGCATGAGATCGATGTCCTCATAGAAACCGGTGTCGATGGCATCTATTCGAACGGAACAGCAGGTGAGTTCCATGCCCAGACGGAAGAGGAGTTCACCAGTATATCCGAACTCCTTGCCGGGAAGTGCAATGACGCCGGCATGCCGTTCCAGATAGGTGTCAGCCATATGTCGGCACAGATATCCCTGGAACGGCTCCGGAAAGTGGTTCCCCTTGCTCCTGGTGCCGTTCAGCTTATCCTGCCTGACTGGTTTCCCGTGACCCAGGAGGAGGCCCTGGCCTTCCTTGAGCGCATGGCAGACAATGCCGGTGGCATAGGTTTGGTCCTGTACAACCCACCCCATGCCAAGAGGCGTCTGGTGCCTGCCGAACTTGGATTCCTGGCAGACCGGATACCGTCTCTGGTCGGGGTCAAGACCGCCGGTGGGGATGATGCCTGGTATGCCGGGATGCGGGAGCTCATCCCCGGACTCAGCGTATTCATACCGGGTCATCTGCTGGCCAGTGGCATCCAGAGGGGAGCCTCAGGCGCCTATTCCAATGTCGCCTGCCTGAATCCTGCCGCCGCCCAGCGCTGGTTTGACCAGATGCTGACAGACATGGTAGCTGCCCTTGAACTGGAGAGTAGGCTCTGTCTGTTCATGGACCACTATATCGTCCCCTTCATCAGGGACCAGGCTTACTGCAATGCAGCATGCGACCGCTTGATGGCGGTGATGGGTGCCTGGGCCGATGTCGGTACGGAGATGCGGTGGCCATACCGGTCCATCCCAGTTGCCGAAGCCCGACGTCTACGACCAGTGGCCAGGGAACTCATCCCGGAATTCATCGGAGGGTGAGTCTTGAAACAGGTGGGTAAGTGTTCCATATTCCGTAATATATCACATAATATATTTCTTGACGATTCTGATAAACGGTGCATATACTATTTTACTATCTTTCCAGGAGGTACCAGATGAGAAAGCTTGTTATGAAAGGGCTGGCGTTATGCTTGGTCCTGAGTATGGCAACCACAATGGCTTTTGCCGCCGGCGGTGCTGAGGCAGCGCCCGCAAGTCCCGCCAAATCATGGGATTTTGCAAAGGAAACTCCCTTGGCCGATGTGCGGATCAGGCAGGCCCTGGCATACGCAATAGATATGAAGACCATCACGGAAACCCTCTTTGAAGGTCTTGCCTCCCCGGCACGTTCCATGACGAACGTCGGTGCCTGGCAGAGCCCGAAGCTTACCGAGTATGCCTACAATCCCCAGAAGGCAAAGGAACTCCTTGCTGCGGTACAGTGGCCAGCTGACTACGTCCTCGATGTGGTCACCTACTATGCTGACCAGCAGACCGCAGACTTCCTGACCACCGTGCAGGATTACCTGAGCAAGGTCGGCGTGCAGATGAAGTGGCGTCTTCTTGAGGGTGACCTGGCTGCCCAGCTCTGGGTGGCACCGGCTGATATGGTTAACGGTCCTTCAGTTGTAAAGTGGGATCTGGCCTATGCGGCTGTCGCTGCATCAGCTGAAAGTGAATTCTATGTACGCTACGGTTCAACCGCCCCGAACAATTCCCACACCCCCAAAGACGAGGTGATGGACAAGCTGCTTGAAGGTCTGAACGTCGTGGATGTAAATACCCAGATCAAGGCTATGCATGCGGTCCAGGAGAGGCTCAACGAAAAGCTTTACTCCATACCGCTTTACCACCAGATCGCCTTCATTTATGTTGGCAACCTGTTGGATATAAAGGGCACCGTCCATGGCAATGACCAGTTCTCCTACGAGAAGAATATCCTGAACTGGGAAATCAAGAGAGCCGATGGCACCATGTACACCAATACCGGACCCAAGGAATTCTGGGAGGCTCCCATCACCAATCCTGGCCTGTATGCTTACCAGGAATACCTCTTCGACAAATTGATCAACGCAGATGCATCCCTTACTCCCACCACCGGTATGCTGGCCAAATCGTATACTGTCAGTCCCGACGGTTTGAAATTTGTCTTTGACCTGAAGACCGATGTCAAGTGGCATGACGGAAAGCCATTCACTGCGGAGGATGTGAAGTTCACCATCGAATTCATGGCACGCACCAATAGCTTTGCTGCTGTGAACTACAAGAGTATTGTCGGTGCCGAAGACTATGTGGCCAAGAAGGCAGATGGCATTTCGGGCATCGTCATTGATGGCAACAAGGTGACCGTCACTTTTGCCAAGGTCAATCCCAATGCATCCCTTGTATTCTCCCAGTGGCCAATGCTGCCCAGGCACCTGCTCAAGGATTCAGATCCCATGACCACCCAGACGGACCAGTTCTGGCAGAAGCCGATAGGAACCGGGCCGTTCAAGGCCGGAGAATTCGTGCGCAACAATTATGCGGTCCTGGAGAGGTTCGACGGTTATTACCGCAAGGGTACAGGCAACATCCAGAAGATCTTCATGTCTGCTTCAGGTGACAATGACCCCAACCTCATGGTCAATGCAGAGGCTGGCAAGATAGACTATGCTTGGAGCAAGTCCACAGCCGATGCCAAGGCTATTGGCAAGCTACCCAATTTCACCGTCACCAAGGCACCCATCCGGTATACCCGGTTCTTCCACATCAATCAGTTCCCGCATATGCCCAATGTCAAGTAGGTTCTGAAAGCAGACAGGAAGGGTTGGAGAATATCCAACCCTTCCATATAATTCCAGCGTGGACTGTTCACAACCATCATAAAACTACTCCTTTGGAGTGCTGTGGATTTTCATCAAAGGAGGCCGTCATGGTTTCATATATACTCAGGAAATTCCTGCACTTGATCCCCATGTTGTTTGTGATCAGTTTCCTTATTTATCTAGGCATAGAACTCATGCCAGGGGATGCTGTTGATTTCATGATCAGCCCTGATGAAATGGCAACAGTTTCTGCGGAAGCATTGGCCCAGATGCGGTCTACCCTCGGTCTCGACAAGCCGTTCCCTGTCAGGTACTTCATATGGCTTGGAAATCTGCTGAGGGGAGACTTCGGCTACAGTCTACAGAGCGGCGTCGCAGTAAGTACCCTTGTAATGAATACCTTGCCCGCGACCTTGGAACTTTCCGTCGCTGCCCTTCTCATCTCTACCCTGGCGGGCAGTTTCCTGGGTGTATTCAGTGCACTCAGGAAAAATTCCATAGCAGACAATGCCTTGTCCATTGCAGGTATGATCGGTGTCGCAATACCCCAGTTCCTGTTCGGTCTCATCGCAATCATAGTATTCGTGTTCAATCTGGGTTGGTTTCCGGTAGGCGGGAGGATGGCTCCAGGGCAGGAGGCGTTCCTGCAGCGTTTCGAATATCTTGTACTACCGGCCATTGTGCTTGGCTTGTCAATGACCGCCGGTGTCATGAGGTATTCCCGGGCGAGCATGCTGGATTCCCTGAACAGGGATTACGTAAAGACTGCACGCAGCAAGGGCCTGCCAGAGTGGCGGGTCAACCTTGTTCATGGCTTCAGGGTTGCTTGTACCCCGGTTGCCGTCCTGATCGGATTCAGGCTTCCCATGCTGATCGGCGGGGCTGTAGTCATAGAACAGATATTCCAGTGGCCCGGCCTGGGGGTGATGTTCCTGGGTGCGGTCAGATCCCAGAATACACCAATCGTCATGATGGTCGGCTTCTTCAGCGTGCTCCTTGTGCTGCTGGCCAGCATCATTGTCGATATCCTCACAGCGATACTGGATCCCCGCATCAAATTCAACTGACAGGAGGTGTTCATAATGAGTTCAAAAGCCCTGAACAAGAAAATGGATATGCTCCTGGCCAGGGAGCTTGCCGGAGAATTGTCCCATTCAAAAAAAAGCAGGACACTTAGAAAACTGCATGCCAACAAGCTCGCGGTAATTGGTAGCGGTATATTCTTGGTGATCTTGATCCTCTGCATCTTTGCCCCGCTTTTTACCAGGTTTTCATCAACAGATGTGGACCTGCGGAACAGGCTGTCTCCGCCCGGTTCAGTACACATATTCGGAACCGACCAGATTGGCCGTGACATATGGGCCCGTATACTGTATGGCGGCAGGGTTTCAATCCTGGTTGGGATGGGCAGTGCAATCGGGGCAACCATCATCGGAGTTTCCTTTGGCACTTATGCAGGTTACAAGGGTGGATTTCTGGATGCCATGATCATGAAGACATCAGAATTGTTCATGAGCTTTCCCCAGATCATACTGGTGCTCATACTTGTCACCATCACCGGGCAAAGCCTCTGGAACATCATCTTCATTTTTGTACTTACCGGCTGGCCAAGCATGTACCGCATGACCAGGAGCCAGATGCTGTCCATACGGGAAGAAGAATATGTCCAGGCTCTGAGGGCCTTCGGGATCAATGATTTCCTTATAGCATTCAAGCATATGCTGCCGAATGCGATAGGTCCTATCTTTGTAAATATAACCTTGAGTACCGCAATGTTCATACTGCAGGAATCTGCCCTGAGTTTCCTGGGGCTTGGCGTACCGTCAAATGTATCAACCTGGGGCAATGTACTGAGCCCTGCACAGAACATTACCATCCTGCGCGAGAACTGGTGGATATGGCTACCGGTAGGATCAGTGTTGACTATCTTTGTGCTGGCAATCAACTTCATAGGCGATGGGCTCAGGGACGCCGCCGACCCCACACAGATAGGCTGAGCGTATGAATACCAACGCCGCGATAATTACGGTCAAGGATCTGAATGTAAACTTCTATACCAACCAGAGATGCAACAGGGTAATCAATGGTGTCTCTTTCGAAATAAAACGAGGCCGGACCCTCTGTATAGTTGGTGAATCCGGTTGCGGTAAATCTGTCACCGCCAATGCCATCATGCAGCTATTGCCAGAACTTTCCAGGATCGAGAAGGGCAGCATAACCTATCACGGTTCTGATGGGGATATCAGAATAGATCAGCTGGATAAAAACGGGAAGGAAATGCGCAAACTCAGGGGTAAGGATATTGCCATAATCTTCCAGGATCCAATGACGGCCCTGAATCCGGTGTACACGGTTGGCTTCCAGATAAACGAGATGCTTCAGGCACATAATCCAAGGATGAGCAGGAAGTCCGCAACAGAAAAATCCATAGATCTACTCAAGGATATGGGCATCCCCTTGCCGGAACAACGGGTAAACGAGTACCCCCATCAATTCAGCGGCGGAATGCGCCAACGCAGCATGATAGCCATGGCTATGGCCTGTGCCCCGCGGGTGCTTCTTGCCGACGAGCCTACCACTGCCCTGGATGTCTCGATCCAGGCACAGATCTTCGAACTCATGGAAGAACTCAAGACCAAGCGTGATACGGCAATAATGCTTATAACCCATGACATGGGTGTAGTGGCAGAATTGGCAGATGAAGTAGCGGTAATGTACATGGGGAACATCGTGGAATTTGGTACGATTGAAGATGTCCTGAATTCCCCAGCCCATCCATACACCAAGGCTTTGCTCAAGTCGATACCCGTTCTCGGGAAAGGCAAAACCCAGAAACTGGATCCCATAAGGGGTTCCACGCCCGACCCCTTCAGCAGGCCAAAGGGTTGCCAGTTCCAGCCACGCTGTGACTATGCATGCAAGGAATGTGAGGTCCAGATGCCGGATGAAACCCTGGTGAACGGGATTCACAGGGTCATGTGCTTCAATTACCTGGAGGTTCTTGAAAATGGAAAGTAAAAGCAAGGAAGTCCTGGTAAGCATGCGGGGTGTCAAGGCCTATTTCCCTGTCCGCAAGGGCGTTTTAAAACGGACAGTCGGGCATGTGAAGGCGGTGGACAATATCGATCTGGATATCTACAGGGGAGAGATCATAGGTCTTGTAGGAGAGTCGGGCTGCGGGAAGACAACCCTGGGCAAGTCGCTGTTGCAGCTCGTCAAGCCTACAGCGGGTAGCATGGAGTACGCGTTCAAGGAAGGGAAGCGCGACCTGGTCAAGCTAAGCAGGAAGGAACTGGATAGCGCCAGAAAGACTCTGCAGATAGTATTCCAGGATCCCTATTCCAGCCTGAATCCAGCCTTTACGATCTTCGGTTCCCTGGAGGAGCCGCTCAGGAAGTTCGGTGTGAAGAAAAAGGCGGATCGTGAAAAAATAATCGGCGACCTGCTGGTAGAGGTAAACATGCAGCGGGAGCATATGTCCCGGTATCCCAATGAAT
>MIBM01000052.1:0-1889 GCA_001830645.1 Spirochaetes bacterium RIFOXYC1_FULL_54_7 | reverse complement strand
CTGCCCTGGATGTTTCCATCCAGGCCCAGGTGCTCCAGCTCTTGCTCAGGATCAAGAATGAGTTGAACCTTACGTACATATTCATAACCCATAATCTGTCGGTAGTTGAATATATAAGCGACCGCATCGCCGTCATGTATCTAGGCAGGATCGTAGAGCTTACAGACACCGATGAACTCTTCAGCAATACTTTACACCCCTACACCAAGGCCCTGCTGGCGGCTATCCCCATAGCCGATCTTTCCCGCAGGAAGAAGCGCCAACCCCTGCAGGGGGATGTCCCCAGCCCGGTTAATCCGCCAGGCGGATGCCCCTTTCACCCCCGGTGCCCGGAGGTCCGCGCGGTATGCCGGAAACTTGTTCCCCAGTACAGGGATTATGGTCGGAACGGAATGGAGCATTTCTGCTCCTGCCACATTGTGGAGGAAAGGCTTGGAGAGGGCCGACCGGGTGGGGTAGGAGAGGCCGTCCCCGGGCGCAATGAAGCGGCCTTATGAAGCAACAAAGTCATTCAAGCCAGGGCTTGTCCTTGGCAAGCACTGCGGACCTAGGTCGCAGGCTGTTTTTAATCGGAGGAATCTATGCGTAAAGGCATCTATGCAGCACAGTTGGTACCGTACACGGGAAACGGTTCGGTTGACCCGGAGACCCTTCGTCGCTGGGTTCGTCACAACATTGACGGGAATGGTCTTGACGGCCTGTATGTGGGAGGAAGCACCGGCGAGTCTTTCCTGTCATCCGCCGAGCAACGGGCCCTTACCCTGCGTATCGCCGCCGAGGAGGCCCGGGGCAAGGTCTCGATGATAGCCCAGGTGGGCTTGCTTGACTATGCGGAAGTGCTAAACCTGGCGGACATTGCCGCAGAATCCGGGTACGATGCTATTTCCGCGGTAACACCTTTTTATTACAATTTCAGCTTTGATGAAACCCTGGACTATTACCGCGGCCTGGCCAAAAGGACAAAATTGCCGCTGATCGTCTACGTCATTCCTGCCCTTACTGGCAAACCCTTTGGACTGGCCGAAGCCAGAAGATTCCTTGAGATAGACGGCATAGCGGGCATCAAGTTCACCACTCCGGATATGTATCTCCTTGAGCAGACCCTTGCGGCTTTTCCCGATGCCCGCATCTTCAACGGCTATGACGAACTGCTGTTGCCCGCCGCTGCGACAGGAGCGGATTCGGCCATTGGTAGTACGTACAATATCTTCGGCCCCATTGCCAAACAGATATTGAACCTTGTTGGCAGGAATGAGTTGCCCCGGGCCCGGCAGTTCCAGCGCCTGCTGAACGAGGCCATCTCCCAACTGGTACCCATAGGTCTGTATCAGTGCCTGAAGCTGCTTATGGATGACGCTGGTTCGGGCAGCGGTTTCTGCAAGCCGCCTTTCCGCCGCCTTACAACGGAAGAGAACGAGAAGGCTTTGGCCATAGGACGAAGGGTCAAGAAGGCAGCCGCGGATCTGATTGCCGGGTCGTGAACTGAAGCGCGGGAGATGAAGGAAGATGAACATGACAGGCCCTGATGTAGTGGCACTCCATGATTTTTATTACCGGGAACTGACAACAGATGTAGTCCCCTTCTGGCTGCGCCATGGGATTGACCGTGAGCAGGGCGGCTTGTTTTCATTTATTGACAGGAATGGTTCGCTGCTGTCAAGCGACAAGGGCGGCTGGGCCCAGGGGCGGGCCGCCTGGACCTTTTCGGCACTCTGTAACCGGCTGGAACAGCGCGATGAATGGATGTCGGCCGCAAAATCATGTGCCGACTTCACCCGGGACAAGGTGCTGGCAGGACCGGAAGGCAGGGCCTATTATGAACTGGACCGGGCCGGCCGGCCTCTGGTTTTGAGGCGCTATCTGTTCTCCGAAGCCTTTGCCATCATGGG
>MIBM01000051.1 GCA_001830645.1 Spirochaetes bacterium RIFOXYC1_FULL_54_7 | reverse complement strand
CTCATCCGCAATGAGCTTCTTCCCTGCCCCAGTCTTCAGGCCATCGGACGCAACACGGAAAGCCTTCAGGCCATCCTTCAGAGGTTTCGGCAAGGCCTCTTCAAGCCCTCGCATGTAGTTTCCTTTGTTCACCATCTGGTCATAGCCCTTAACCCATGACTGCGCGACGGAGAAGCTCGGGCCGATGAGGTTGCCGGCGTACCACGCAGCAAGCTGCGCTCCGTGCATATTCTCTGGAGGTTCGGAGGAAACCCCGTACAGGTCGCCCATGCCGATGCGTTTCGAGGCGTTTACGCCGAACGCAGTAGGCAGCCCGTAGGAAAGTATCACTCCGAATAAGTCGCCGAGCCTCTCATTCGCCCACTTATCAAATTCTAATTCTGCGTCGTAAGGTTCGTCGTCATCGCCGCCGAAGAGGTTGGCAAGGCCAAAGACAATACCTCCTATTATGGTGCCGTGTACCCCTGCAAGGGCTGCGGACATCGCAGTTACGCCCAAAAATTCTTTGAGCGCAGCTCTCCTTACTTCAGGACTTTCTCCTTTCACTGACTGCATCAGTAGGATACCCATCCTGAGAGCGGTCTTTATCCGGTATGTCTGGAACGTCGTCAGAGTCCTGACGGTATCTCCCTGCATGAACCAGCCCTTGTCGGACTTGGCGTAGTTGTAGAGGGTGCCGCCGACGATCTCCGAGGAGTCCTCCAAGGCAGAGAAGAAATCTTTCTTCGCATCCGTCGCCAGTTTGTAGCTCGCCAGTACTGTCGCCTTTCTACTTCCCAGCTCGCCGTGCTGCATGGGCAGCATCGCGTAGTGCATAGCCCTCCCAAACGCAGTCAACTGGTTTCCCTGGTCGATATCTTGCGCCTCGTGGACGGCGGAGATATCGAGGTCGCCCTTGGCGAGAGACTCACGGAGAGCGAGAAGCTCTCGCTTGTAGTCACCGGCTTCGCCGGTCCCAAGACCTTTTATCTTCTGCAGCATCTCCGCAGGAGAGAAGAAGTCCTCTCCGAGCCGCCGGTCTCCGACCCTGTTTTTCTCTGTTACCTTCAGGTGCAGGTCTGCGTAAACGCGGTTTACGTCCTCATCGCCGTACATTGCGTCCTTACTGTACTTCTTGTTGAAGGCTTTCCAAAGACCTTCGGACAGGGCAGCGGTCGCCTTCGGCAGGGACGCGAACTTCCTCGCCAGGGCAGGGAGCGTAAGGACCGGTAACTGCGTCAGTTGCACCAAGAACGTCGAGGGCGAAGTCATGTAATAGGCAGTACTGAATTTTCCCAATGTTGACGCGATCGGGCTGACCCGCTCGTTCTTCACGGCCTGGAACCACCTTCTAGCGTCGTTGGCAAGGTGGGTTCTCATATCGGTGTTGATGGCACCTTCCCGGTCCTTCACCATCCCCTTCGTTTCTTCCTCAAACCCTTGTATATCTTCCTCAATCTTCCTCCCATACTCCATCCACGCGATGGAGCCTGCGTGTCTCAGGACGTAACCCATTGAGCTGCGGAGCATATCGGTGCTGGCACCGAGAACGTTCTTCCGATGAATCGAGTTCTTCAGGGCGGAGGTCTCCGGCATCCACCGGAGGATAACCTGGTTCAGGTCGGAGAAAGCGTCGGCTGCTCGGGCTTGCGCTTCGTTCACCGCGCCCGCATCTTCCAGATCAACACCGGTCAGGTACTTCGCCTCAAGGGCTTTGCCAAGCTGCTCTCGCAGCGCCTGCGGGATAACGGCTTCGCCCTTCTGCGTCTCTCTCTTCACATCTTCGACGAAGGTGTCAGGGTCTACACCTTGGGCTTCCATCTGCTTGCGGAAGACGCGACGTTCTCCGGGGGAAGTAAAGAACTCAGTCTGCTCCCTGCCATCCTGCGTCGTGAACTTGAGGATGTACTCGCCGTACCGCGACAGCGGCACGTAGATGCCCTTCAGCTTGCCGAAAGTTGCATTGAACTGGGTCATGAGCGAAGCACGAAGGCCGGGATTCTTCTCAGAAGAAGCCTCAATTACTGCGAGGAGATTATTCCTTTCCCGTTCCCGGAGGGACGCCAAATAGTCGACGATCTTTTTGACTTGCTCCTGTTCGGCAGGCTTCAGTTTATCCCACGCAGTTCTCACTTCCTGGTACGCTTCGGCGAAGGTCTTACCTGTCGACTTCTTCATTCCTTCAGCTTTCCAAGCCTTCTCGGTATTACTCCGTTGGAGTCCTGCAGGCCCTGACGTATCGAACCAGTCTTGCTCAGTTTCGTCGAGCCAAGGCGTCATCTGGTTGAAGGTCCCAGTGAGGAGGAGATTATTGAATGCTTCCAGCCCGGAGTTTTTCTTCGCGACAGCTTCCGCATCTTGGTAGATGGCGTAGAAATCATCTGGAAGCTGCGCTTTGATGGCCTCCATTTTCTTGTTGTGGGTGTCGATGTCTTTCAGCCAGTGGATCTTCTTGCCGAGAGTTTGGGCGAGGTGTGACCTAGGAGTTACTGCCAGCCACTGCTTGGCGTACTTGACGTAGATATCACGGAGCCTACTCTTCGGATCCTGCACTGCGTCGAGGATTTGGTCGATCTTCGCCTGCCCTTCTTTCATTTTGTTGGAGACTA
>MIBM01000050.1:13875-14586 GCA_001830645.1 Spirochaetes bacterium RIFOXYC1_FULL_54_7 | reverse complement strand
TCGACTATGGGCAGGATATCCCGTTGCACGCCCTCACGTGAGACATCCATGCCCCCTGACTTGCCCTCACGGGTGGCTATCTTGTCTATCTCGTCTATGAATATGATGCCCGATTGTTCAACCCGCTCCCGGGCCTCGGCGCCGGCCTTGTCCTTGTCAACCAGGCGTTCGGATTCCTCTTCGAGTATGACCCGCCTGGCATCCTTGATGGACATGGCCTTCTTTTTTTTCTTGCCCCCGAACAAGTTGGCTATTCCGGAGAAAGCCGATTCAAGTTCTTCCATCTGCTGGCCCGCAAATAGTTCCATGGTCGGTGTCACCTGGGCACTGACCTGCAGTTCGATGATGCGCTCGTCAAGACTGCCGGCACGTAGAAGAGCCCTGAATTTCTCGCGGGTAGGTGAAGTCGGGGTTTCTCCAGCAATAGCGTGCGGTATCGCCGATGACGCCGCAGTCACTGTCGAGGGCGAAGCCTGAGACGAGTTGCCCTGAACCAGGGGAGACGCGGCAAACCAGTCGGTGACCTGGCCATGAGTCCCGGCAGACGTGGCTGCCGCAGGCCTTGCATCATCCCGCTGGGATGGAGCTATCCCCTGGCCAGTCCCTGTGCCAGTTCCTATGCCGGGCAGCAGGAGGTCCAGCAGACGCTCCTCCGTGCGTTTCTCGGCGTCGCTGCGTACACGGGTCGTCATCTCCTCCATAACAATGCGA
>MIBM01000050.1:1216-13862 GCA_001830645.1 Spirochaetes bacterium RIFOXYC1_FULL_54_7 | reverse complement strand
TGAGATCCCTGACCATGGATTCAACATCCCGGCCCACATAACCAACCTCGGTATATTTGGTGGCCTCCACCTTCACAAAGGGTGCCCCGCACAGCTTGGCCAGACGTCTGGCTATCTCGGTCTTGCCTACGCCGGTAGGACCTATCATGAGAATGTTCTTGGGTGCTATTTCTTCCTGTACATCCGCGGGCAGAAGCTTGCGCCTGAGCCTGTTGCGCAGGGCTATGGCCACCGCGCGCTTTGCACGGTTCTGGCCTATGATATGTCGATCAAGTTCCTCGACAATGCGCGATGGTGTGAATACCTCGAAATCCTCATCCATCAAAGTTCCTCCACCAGAATGCGCTCGTTCGTGTAGATGCAGATGCCACCTGCTATGCCAAGACTGCGTTTTGCAATTTCTGCCGCAGAGAGGTCGCTTGAATCCAGATAGGCAAGTCCTGCAGCATAGGCGTAAGGACCTCCCGAACCTATGGCTATGACATCCTCCGCTGGCTCTATGACATCACCGGTTCCAGAAAGGAGCAGGGTCTTGTCGCAGTCCGCAACAAGGAGCAGGGCCTCAAGTCTGCGGAGGATTTTGTCCGTCCGCCAATCCTTGGCCAGCTCTACAGCTGCCCGCGTCAGGTCGCCGGAATACTCCTTGACCTTGGTCTCGAAGTGCTCGAGCAGGGTAAAGGCATCGGCGGTGGCACCAGCAAAACCAGTGAGGATCTTTCCGTCGTATATCTTGCGTACCTTGCGGGCATTGCTTTTCATGACCGTATTACCCATGGTTACCTGGCCATCACCGGCCATAGCAACCTTGCCGTTCCTGCGTACTACCATGATGGTGGTTGATCGTATCTTCATGATGTTGCCTCCGTGGTGCTTGCCGTCCGCCGCAAGGATGCGTGTGGATGGGCGCTCTTGTAAACTGCCCGCAGACGGTCTACATCCACATGGGTATATATCTGGGTTGTAGAGATATTTTCGTGGCCCAGCAGTTCCTGGACTATCCTGATATCCGCACCACCTGCCAGCAGGTGGGTGGCAAAACTATGCCTGAAACCATGGGGTGACAAGCCACGTCCGGTACCGGACTTCTGAACATAGCCTTCGATGATGTAAGCGATGCCCCGGGTGGTCAGTGGACCTCCCCTGGCATTGATGAACAGATGCCCTTCAGGCCGCTCGGCCTTGATCCGTGCCGAGCGGTAGGGCAGCCAGTTTCGTATGGCTTCCACCGCTGGTTCGGAGAGGTAGACGATCCGTTCCTTGGCCCCCTTGCCCCTGACCTTGGCTCTTCGCTCCTGCAGGTCCAACAGTCCTAGCTGCAGGCCAGCCAGTTCTGATACGCGGCATCCGGTGCTGTACAGAGTCTCGAACAGGGCACGGTCCCGGGACCCGGCAAAGCCGTCACCCGATGCAAGACCAATAAACTCGTCCATCTCCGCCTCGAACATGAAATTCGGTAGCCCACGGGGATTCGGCAAACCTTCTATATCACCTGCCGGATTTACCTTGCCCTTGACCTCTCCATACCTGGCCAGGTAACGGTACAGACCCTTGACAGCCGACAAGGCACGGTTGACCGAGGAGGGTGCATACTTTGCCTTGACCAGAGCTGCCACGAAGCCGCGTATTTCCGTGGCATCGGCATCTTCCACGGCAATTCCGCTGCGTTCGCAGGAGGCTTCGAACAAGGCAAGATCCTTGCGGTACGACGACACCGTCCGTGGCGACAGAGAACGGATGGCTTCGATGTATGCCAGGTAACCGTCAATTGATCGTGACATGCTCATCTTCCTGACTGTGCAGGTAATCGCACGCTGGGTTGATGCAGGCCTTGTATGAACCACGTTTCTTGTCAAACCGCTCCACCAGGAACCAGCCACACTTGGGGCAATAACTGTTGGTCGGTTTGTAATAGGTTATGAAGTCACATTCAGGATAACGGGAGCAACCGTAGAACTCCCTGCCCCGCCCCTTGGCTTTGCGCCTGGCGACAATCTCGCCAGTACAACCGTCCCGGGGACAACGGGCAAGAGGTATGCTTCTGGTATTCCTGCACTCCGGAAAACCGGTACAGGCCAGGAAGAAGCCGAAACGGCCCAGTTTCTTGACCATGGGCTTGCCACATTTCTCGCAGACCACGTCAGTGGCCTCGTCCAGGGAGCCCCGGTAGGACTGGAGGTTTTCCATCACCTCGTCGATCCTGGCCTTGAAGGGTCCGTAGAAATCCTTGAGGGCCAGCACCCAGTCCCGCTTGTTCTCCTCCACCTCATCCAGCATGGACTCCATGCCAGCCGTGAAGCCTGCATCAACCACCGTCGGGAAAGACTCCACCAGTATCTCGTTTATCATCCGCCCCAAGGTTGTAGGTACAAGCTGGCGGTTTTCCCTGGTAACATAGTAACGTTCAAGCAGAACCGAAATGATGGGTGCGTAGGTTGATGGCCGTCCTATGCCCTTTTCCTCGAGTATCCTGATGATGGAGGCATCGGTATACCGGGCGGGTCCCTGGGTAAAATGCTGTTCCGGCCGATAGCCTTCCAGCTTGAGTTCGTCACCGGGATGCAGTTCAGGAAGGGCAGTTTCCTTGTCCTCTTTGGTGGCCAGAAGCTTGATTACCTTGTAGAAACCCTTCTCTACCAGCCGGGATGAATTGATCCTGAAAATGGCCTCCCCGGCGGCGACATCTATGGCAAGGGACCTCTGTTTGGCAGCTGTCATCTGGCTTGCAAGGAAACGCTCCCAGATTATGCCGTACAACTTCTGCTGATCCTTGTTCAGGTATTCCTTGATGGTATCCGGTGAATAGGCCAGGGTCGTGGGGCGGATGGCTTCATGGGCATCCTGGGCCTTCTTGTCAGTGGCATAGATTACCGGTTCCGCCGGCAACTCAGCCGGGTAATGGGTGCCAAGATATTCACGTACTTCTTTCAATGCCACATCCGAAACCCGTACAGAGTCGGTACGCATGTAGGTGATGAGACCGATGCGGGTTGATCCGATGTTTATGCCCTCATACAGTTGCTGGGCTATCTGCATGGTTTTCTTGCTGGTAAAGCCCAGCCGGTTGGCCGAGGTTTGCTGGAGCTTGGAGGTGGTGAAGGGAGGCTTGGGATTAACCGTACGCTCGGATTCACGGATATCCGCGATAACGCAGGGCAGGCTGGTTATGGCCTTCATGACAGCCAGAACCTCGGCTTCCTTGCCGAGCTCTGCCTTCCCGCCCTTGAAGCTTACAAGCTGGCCACTGAAGGAATAGCGCCCCTTCTTGAAGTCTGCCTCAAGGGTCCAGTATTCCTCGGGTATGAAGGACTCGACTTCCTTTTCACGGTCACAGATGAGGCGCAGTGCCACGGACTGGACCCTGCCTGCTGAAAGGCCATTCTTGACCTTTTTCCAGAGGACCGGTGACAAGTTGTAGCCAACCAGACGGTCAAGAACCCGTCGTGCCTTCTGGGCATTGACCTTGTCTTCATCAAGCACGCCGGGAGCTTTTACCGCGTCCCGGATGGCCTGAGGAGTTATCTCGTTGAATACTATGCGCTTGATCTCCAGGCCAGGGTTCTTCAATGCCAGGGAATTGCGGATGTGGTAGGCTATGGCCTCTCCTTCGCGGTCATTATCAGAAGCCAACAGCACGGTTTCGGCCTTCTTGGCGTATTTCTGCAGCTCCTTGAGCAGTTTGGCCTTGCCGCGTATGGTCAGGTACTCAGGGGTAAAATCGTGTTCCACATCCACACCGATGCGTGATTTTGGGAGATCGATGAGATGCCCCATGGAAGCCAACACTACATAACGGGAACCTAAATATTTCTCGATGGTCTTGGCCTTGGCGGGCGACTCGACGATGACCAGGGTAGTCTTGTCGTTCTTCCCGGCCTTGCCCGTTTTCTTCTTGGGTGCTTTAGCTGTCTTCTCGCTAGCCATTATGTAGATCTCCTAAAGTACATGGTGTCGGGATAAAGACCCGCCAGATTCAATGCCAGAGGCGACAGCCATCCCTGGCCCATACCCGCCATCCCAGTCGCTTAGTATTTCGTTGAAATCCTTGACCGCGGGAGCTCCATCTCCAGCCAAGGCATCCGAACCAGCGGAACGGAAACCTCCCCTGCAAGCCTCGGCCACATACACATCCCTGCCCTCTTCAAGGGCAAAGGAAGCCGTGATCAGTGCGCCGGAACCGGCAGGGGCCTCTATTACGACCGTAGATCGACACAACCCGGCAAGTATCCTGTTCCGTTCCGGGAAGGTCCACCTGGTGGGAGTTACTCCCGGTGGATACTCGGAAATCAGGCCACCGCCACAGCTGATCATCCGCATGGCCAGTTCCTTGTTGGTCCTGGGATACACGGTATCTATTCCACAACCAAGTACGGCAAAGGTAGGCCCGCTGCCAAGAAGAGCCCCCCTGTGCGCTGCCGCATCAATACCCCTGGCAAGACCAGATACAACAGGGATACCAGCCTTTGCTGCCTCACAGGCAAAACCAGCAGAAATCTTCAGTCCGTTTCCTGTCGGATACCTGGTGCCTACGATAGCCAAGGCAGGCGTACACGGTTCGGGAAGCCGTCCGCGGCAATACAACATGAATGGAGGACGAGCGGTCTCACGCAGGATGCCTGGGTACCCTTCGTCGAAGTATGACAGAGCCCTGGTGCCGCTTGCCTTCAGGAACGAAGCATCCCTGGCGGCCATAGCCTTCCAGGCCTCCGGATCCCAGCTGGCTCCATGCAGGCTGCGGCCGGTTATTTCCTGCAAGGCGCCTAAGCAAAGTACGGAAACATCCACCGACCCGTCAAGCAGGTCCACAAGCAGTATTTTTTCCCTGGCTGACAGGAAGGGCATGCGTGCAATGGTCAATAGTCCGGAAGGCCGCAGTTCAGTTGACATACAGCTCGTCCAGTATCTGCTTCTTGTTGGCCGCTGCCTGGTCCCGCTTCTCCTCGATTCTGGAGCCAGCTATGATCCTGTCATACGCATCAACCGCATCCTGCATACGCCCGGCCCCGTAAAGCGATCGGGCGTACACGAAGAGGGCATCGATATTCATGGTATCAATACCGAGCATACGCTCCAGTAGGGGTATGGCTGCCTCATGGTCTTCAAGTTCGAACGAATAAACCACAGCTAGACCGTACAAGGACCGTGTATTCCGCTCATCCAGGCGGATGGATTCCTTATAGGCTCCTTCGGAGGCCTTCAACCAGCCTTCCCTCGTAGTCTGGCCACCGCCATACTCGGCAAGGGCTGTCCTGGACAGGAAAGCCGCCGACAGGCCAGCAACATAATAGAGCCCGGAATTAGTCGGATAGAAGCTTAGAGCCTTCAGGGCTGCTTCATAGGCTTCCCCGAACAGTCCACGTTCCATATATTTAGCTGCTAGAAGGCGCCAGTAGCTTGCTACCCGTTCATGGGCAGTCACGGTCTTCTCCACTTCGTCGCCGTACTGGGCTATGGCTGCCCTGAGCTCCTCTACAGTGGATGGGGGAGCACCCTTCATCGACCTTGCTTCTATATCGAACATCGTGGACAACAAGCTGTCATCTTTTTTGGCGCAGGAACCACCAAGCACTAGTCCAATCAGGCAAACAGCAGTGAGCTTTCCTGCGGTTACTGATATTCTCATAAAGTCCCCCTGCCCATATCGACGAGCCCGGGATCAAGCCCGCCTGCGGAATCCCCTGTGAAATCGCCAGAAAAATCAGCAATTGAACCGTCGGTAAAGTCCCTTCGCCTCCGTCCGGAGGAAGGGAAGAAATCAGCATGGGCCCTGCCAAGATCGTCGGCGTCCACATGGGTGTATATCTGGGTGGTAGAGATGTCTGCATGACCCAGGAGTTCCTGGACTGTGCGGAGATCAGCCCCTCCAGCCAGCAGATGGGTGGCAAAGGAATGCCTGAGCGTATGCACCTTCCCATCCACCCCGCTGATCAGCCGCAGTTCGGAGAAACGCTTCCAGATTCCTTTCCTGGAGATGCCACGACCGGACCGGTTCAGGAAGATTCGATCACTCCTCGGACTACGCTCAAGAGCAGGCCGGCCTTCTGCCAGATAGGTGGAAAGCCAGCGCGCCGCTTCTTCGCCGAAGGGTATGATGCGTTCCTTCCGGCGCTTGCCGGTAACCCGGATCATGCGCTCACTCAGGAAGAGCATGCCGAAGCTCAGGGAAGCGGCTTCTGAAATGCGCAGGCCGCAGGAATAGATGAGTTCGAACAGGGCACGGTCACGCAGGCCACCCGGGCTGCCCACATCTATGGCTGCGAGCATGCGGTCAACGTCTACCGCCTTTATCACATCAGGAAGGGATCGCTCCTGCCTCGGACTCTCCAGAAGCTCGGTGGGGTCATCCGTACGCAGCCCTTCCTGGCGCATGAAGCGGAACAGGCCACGCAAGCCTGACAGTATGCGTGCCATGGTCCTGGACTTCAGGGCTGAATCAACTCCGGATACTTTCCGGTTCACCAGATATTCAAGAAGATCACTTGCTGTCGCATCTTCCAGGGACGCAGCCCGTCCAGCCAGCCACGTCTCAAGCAGCCGCGCTTCCCGCAGGTATGCGTCGAGGGTGAGGGGAGATCGACGCCGTGCAGCCAGCAGCCAGGCGCCGTACCTGCTGACGGGATCGCGGCCTGTCACGGATCAGGCCTCGCTTCGTTCGGTTGCCGGACGCCGGCCCCGCAGCACAGTAGGAATATCAAGATCATCACCGTCATTGCGACCCATCAGGTACCCCTTGCCTTTCGGCTCGACAAAGCTCTTCCACTCGTCAACCGAAAGGTAATCATCCAGCCCGGCTCTGGTTTCCTTTCGGATCTGGGGAATGGCGGTGCTGGGCTTGATGGCCCTGTTGAAACCAGTGGCTATAACCGTGACACTGACCTCATCGTGGTCGCCAGGCTTGTTCACTATGCCGGAAATCACCAGGGCATCCGGATCGGCGCTGTTGGTGATGATGGTTACAATCTCCTCGAATTCACTCAGGGTAAAGTTCTCTCCGCCGGTTACATTGACCAGTATGTTCCTGGCTCCTTCAATTCGGGCGTCTTCCAGAAGAGGATTGGAAATGGCCTTTTCGGCAGCTTCTACAGCGCGGTTGTCGCCGGTAGCGGTTCCCACACCCATTATGGCATCGCCCTGGCCATGCATAACGGTGTTCACATCGGCGAAGTCGATGTTGATGTCCCCTGCCACAGTGATCAGGTCGGATATGCCCTGGACGCCCTGGCGCAACACATCGTCAGCCAGCATGAAGGCTTCCTTGATGGGAGTGCGCTTCTCTACGACCTTCATCAGGTGCTGGTTGGGTATGACGATGAGGGTATCCACCGCTTGTCTGAGTTTTTCTATGCCTTCTTCTGCCAGGCGCATCTTTACCTTGCCTTCGAAGCCGAAGGGTTTGGTCACAACGGCTACGGTAAGGGCTCCGAGTTCCTTGGCTATCTGGGCTATGACCGGTGCTGAACCGGTGCCGGTGCCTCCACCCATACCTGCGGTAATGAAGACCATATCGGCGCCTTCCAGAGCCGAGGCTATGGCCGCACGGTCTTCCATGGCCGCCTTCTCGCCGATTTCCGGTTTGCCACCGGCTCCAAGTCCATGGGTAACCTTGGCTCCCAGTACCAGGCGAGTAGCTGCCCGGGACTTGCCAAGGGCCTGCTGGTCGGTGTTTGCGACGATGAAGTCCACATTGTGCAGACCGACCTCGATCATCCTGTTGACCGCATTCGATCCGCCACCACCGGCACCTATGACCTTGATTACCGTGTGATTGGCTTCCGGCATACCCTGCATCGACGCCGGCATTGCCACCTCTGGACGGCGAAACGCTTCGCTGTCATCCACGAGCCTGAGTTCCATAATCCCCTCCCCATTCCTTTTCTTCGATAACGGCCTGTCAGAGCCTGTATACAGACCGGGTTAACCGGCCCACCCATTCCGGCTCCACCCGTCCCCACGAATGGCACCGGATATCACATATCAGAAAAACTCCTTGAACCAGTCTCCAAGCCCCTTGCGTATGGCTCCGGATTTGGTTTTCTGCTTCTGCTTTTCACCGGACCTCGGACGCGTCTCCACTTCCTCTGGGGCCAGGCGCTCGGCACCCATCATCACCAGCCCGACAGCAGTCGAGAACGCAGGACTCCGGTATTCCTCCACCAGGCCGCCAACAGCTGCTGGAGCACCAGTACGCACTGGAATGCCAAAGACCTCGTAGGCCAGATCAGCAGCGCCGGGCATGAGGGCTCCGCCCCCAGTCAGTACCACGCCACCTTTTATGAGGCGCCAGTAGCCCATGGATTCGACCCGTTCCCGTACCAGCCGGAAGATTTCTTCCATCCGCGGCTGGATTACACCCGCCACCCGGGCACGGGGCACTTCCTGGGGAGGCCTGCCCCCGACGCCCGGCACCACAACCAGATCGTCAATCTCAACATGGGGCATAAAACACGAACCTGAATCGCGTTTGATGCGCTCTGCGGTGTCCATAGGTACATTGAGGATGATGGAAAGATCGTTGGTGACCTGGGCACCACCTGCTCCGACGCTGGCGCTGAAATACGGCGCGCCATCGGAGAACAGCAGCACGTCGGTTGTGCCGCCCCCAAGATCGACCAGTAGGCAACCGAGCTCCTTCTCGTCCGCAGAAAGCACGGCCTTGGAAGATGCAAGACTCTGGAGGATCAGGCCATCCACCTTGAAACCAGCCCGATTCACACAGCGCACGATGTTCTGGGCGGTGGTTACCGACCCGGTGATTATATGGACCTCAGCCTCAAGCCGCACGCCTATCATGTCAAGAGGATTCCGTATACCCTTCTGGTCATCCACTATGAAGGTCTGGGGAATGACGTGGAGCACTTCCCGGTCCATAGGTATGACCACCGCACGGGCAGCTTCGATTACCCTGTCTATGTCGGACTGGCTGATCTCACGGCCCTTGCCGGTGACCGCAACCACACCTCTTGAATTGATACCCTCGACATTGGCGCCGGCTACACCGACATAGCAGACCTTTGCCTCCCGGCCGGACATTAGTTCTGCAGCTTCCACCGCCTTGGCCACCGACTGCAAGGTGGCTTCTATGTTGACCACAACTCCCTTGCGCAGGCCGGTACTTGGGGCAACACCTACCCCGGTAATCTCCAGTATCCCGTTTTCATTGTATTCACCGATCACGGCGGAGGTCTTGGACGTGCCAATGTCGAGACCCACTATTATATGTTCACCCAGAGACGGCCTCCTTTGTCCGGTACACGAACGTGTCGCTTCTGAGATCCAGTTCGCTGATGGTAGAGCTCAGGCCCCTTCCTTCGACGACGTCCAGGACGAGCATCATAGACTTGAGCAGCTCCGGGTTCAATACCGGACGCATTCTTACAGGAAGACGGTAATTGGCTGGATACAGCATAATTTCGGGCAAGGAGCCTTCCCTGGCTATCATGCGAATCTCCGAGATTGCCCGTACCAGGGCAGGTTCGGCCGCCGAGATTTCGGCAAGAGATGTCATGAGGGCAGCAAAGGGTCCGCCAAGGCTGACACCATAGCGCAGGCCCCGTATCTCCACTCCTGAGATGACAGGCAGGTCCCTTGTCCCCGGATATTCACTGGCTGGAGCAAACACAACCGAAGCGGCATCCACACAATGTGCTTCCATGCGGCCGGAGGCTGTGCGGGCATAGACGACCGCAGCAGGGATACGTTCGCTTATCGTGACAATCAAGCGGTTCGGAAAGGCCAGACGAGCCCCTGCCATGGCAATCTTGGGGTGCGCCATGAGGTTGGTCGCAATGGTTCCGGGATCAACGGTAAAAAAATGTGCCTTCTCAGGCAAACCTGACCAGGCACGAGCCTCGTCAGCACTGATGGTAAGCCCCCCATGCAGTGAAAATCCACGGATCTGGGTCAGCGGCAGCACCAACAGGAAGGCCAGCAGGGCAAAAACGACAAGCCCGGCAACCGCGGCCAGCATAGTCCGCACTACAGCCTCGGCCTGGGGTTCTGACAACAGCCGCCCCTCCCTACGACCGGAAAATGAGGCTTCCCCGGATCCTGTCCGACGTTCTGTCGATTCAGTGCCTGCACGCCAGGCATAATCCCGTTCGTACAAGGCTATTTCAGCCATGATTGACTTGCCCTTCCGACGCGTCCACAGCCGCGCCATTTCTTGAAACATTGTAGATGAAGCCGCCTGCAGCGGCGACAGACAAGAGCGAAGAGCCACCAGAAGAAAAGAACGGCAAGGGAATACCGGTCGCAGGGGCCACTCCCGAAACCACCATCACATTGATCAGGGTCTGTATGGCAAGATAGCAGGTCATGCCGAAGGCCAGGTGGGAGCGATAGCTGTCCGAGGCCTTGAAAGCAGTTGCAAAGGCCCGCTGGATCAGCAGCACCCACAGACCGGTGAACAACAAGACACCCATAAAGCCTGTCTCTTCTGCCCAGGCGGCAAAAACAAAATCGGATTGAACCTCGGGTATGCTGCGTACCTTGAGGGTGCCTTGGCCCAGGCCCTTGCCCCACCAGCCACCAGCCCTGATGGCCCGCAGGGATGCATTTACCTGATAAGAAAGATCTGCTGGGTCCAGCTTCGGGGCCAGGTAGGCCAGAACCCGTCTGAGCCGGTAATCACTGGTAAGCACAGTAAGCGACACGAGTGGAAGCCCTATGGACCCAAGAGCAGCAAAAAACACCAGCGGCACATTGGCAACCCAGAACATGATAACCGCCAGTATCCCAATCAGCAGGGCACTGGAAAAATCATTCTGCAACAAGACAATGATCACTCCAGCAAAGGCAACCAGCAATGGAGGGATGACACCATTGACCACATCGGCCAGACGGTCAGCCTTTTTGCTTAGTATATGGGCCAGATACAGGATTATCACCGGCTTGAATAATTCGGAGGGCTGCAGCATGAGACCTGCAAACCCGAACCACCGGGAGGCCCCATTCTTGGTTATACCCAGAACAGGGACAAAGGGGAGCAGCAACAACATCAGGGTTCCGAGGGTAAGGAGTCCGATATTCCTCTTGATGTAGTCCAGGGAAACGAAGGAGCAGAGCCCGAAAACGGCCATGGCAGGCACGAACCAGAGCAACTGGCGCATGGCAAAGTAGCCAGGCAGTTTTTCGATGGACAGGGCAAAGCCATAAGAAGCGGAGTAAAGATTGGCTAGCCCGATACCTCCGAGGAGGAACAGGACTGCGAGCATAACTGTGTCTCCGCCGGCTCGTGACAACGGCCGTTCCATGCTGAACCCACCCAAAATGCTCATCCTTTCTACTGTATCTTCAAGGTCGAAAGGGCGATGATTGCGAACAAGCCACCCAGTATCCAGAATCTGGTCACAACCTTGGTCTCTTTCCATCCGGACAATTCAAAATGATGATGCAAGGGAGCCATGCGGAAGATCCGTTTGCCCTTGGTGGCCTTGTAGTACAGCACCTGCATGATCACCGATGCTTCTTCAAGTATGAAAACCCCACCCACGACAAAGAGCAGGACTTCTTTTTTTACTATCAAGGCCATCACGGCCAGAATACCGCCCAGGCTCAGGGAGCCTACATCACCCATGAATATCTCGGCGGGGTGGGCATTGAACCACAGGAAGCCAACACAGGCTCCTAATAGTGCAAGACTGAAGACCGTCATCTCGCCGGCTCCGCGCACATACGGAATAGACAGGTACTCGGACCAGTCGGCCCGCCCGGAAAGATAAGTCAGAATCGAAAAAGCGATGACAGCCATGATAACCAGGCCTGTAGCCAGCCCGTCCAGTCCATCGGAAAGGTTTACGGCGTTGGACCAACCCATCATATAAACCACAGCCAGGGGTATCCACATGATCCCAAGGTCAATGACAGCGTTCTTGAAGAAAGGCAAGTACAGCTTGGTGGTGTCCGGAGTGGGATCAAGGTACAAGGACATGGCCACAGCAAGGGCCACGATGAACTGGCCAATCAGCTTGGTCTTGGCCGACAAACCATCTGAATTCTTGTGCTTTATCTTCATCCAGTCATCCATGAAGCCAACGGCTCCGAAGCCTATCATGGCACCGAGGCAGATCCAGGTATAACGGTTGCCCCAATCCACCCACAGGATCGTAGCCGAGGCCACGGAAGCCAGGATAAGAAAGCCACCCATGGTCGGTGTTCCGGTCTTGACCAGATGGGACTGGGGGCCATCCACACGAACGGATTGGCCGAACTTGAGATGCCTGAGCTTTTCTATGATATATGGGCCAGCCAGGAAGGCCACCAGCAGGGCCGTTACAGCCGCATAGGCGGAACGGAAGGTCAGATAACGGAAGACGTTGAGGGGTGAGAAATACCGGACCAGCGGATAGATCCACTCAAGAAACATGCTGACCTCCGGACACTGCTGCTTTGCCGATTGACAGTAGCTCTGCCAGCCTCTCAAGAGCCATGGAATGGCTTGCCTTCAGAAGGACGAGATCTCCGGGTTTAACCGCTGCGCTAACCGCAGCAGACAAAGGTTCGAAGGTGTCAAAGTGGAACATGGCAGCATTCGCGCCGGCTTTCACGGCCGCCTCGTAGGAATGCCGGGTTTCTTCACCATAGAAATAGACAAGAGTGGCGGATGAACGAGCTGTAGCCCTGCCAAGGCGTTCATGGGCCTTGAGGGTCT
>MIBM01000050.1:0-1202 GCA_001830645.1 Spirochaetes bacterium RIFOXYC1_FULL_54_7 | reverse complement strand
TTCATTGAACCAAAGACATAGATCTTTCGCCCCGGGATCGATAACTCGTCACAGAAGGCAAGGGCTGCCATGGCACTTTCCATATTGGCGTTGTAGCAGTCATTTACAATGGTAAATTGGCCTTTGATGATCTCGGTCCGACCGGAAAGGGGATGGATGGACTCAATGCCACCGCGCACATCATCTGCCTTTGCTCCATAAAGGCTGGCTGTCCGGATAGCCGCAAGGGCGTTTCGTAGATTGTGCACGCCAGGCAGGGATAATTTTACCTGAAGGCCACCATAGCTGATCTGCCAGCCATCGAGGCCCAGATCCCGGGCGCCACTGAAACCTTCAACAGACCGCAACCCGTGAAGGAATCCCGCTCCATTGAGGCCAGTCAGAAGAAAATCCCTGAAATCATCATCCTCAGGTACGACAAGGCGCTGAGAACCGGTGAACCGCGAAGTAATCCTGCGCTTTTCTTCTGCAATGCTCTGGCGGGTCCCCCCTAGCACGCCTATGTGGGCAGTGCCGATGTTCGTGACCAGCGCGCAGTCAGGCTCGTACAGGTCAGCCAGCAGATCCATCTCTCCTGGTCGGTTGATTCCCATTTCAAACACCGCAGCCTCATGCTCGGGCCGTATCAGCAACAAGGAAGCAGGCAGGCCGATTTCGGAGTTCAGGTTGCCTGGATTGCGAACCGTGTGGCGCTTCACGCCGATGATTGCAGCCAGCAGTTCCTTTACACTTGTCTTGCCGGATGATCCGGTGACACCGAAACGTAAAAGTTTGGGGAAACGCTGGCGCCAGGCCTTGGCAGCCTGCTGAAGTGCTGCCAAAGGATCAGAAACAACGATGAGCGGACATGAAAGACCAGCCTTCGAGCCAGCACCAGTCCACCAGGAAGATGAAACAAGCAGGGCCGAAGCTCCTGCCTTGGCAGCGGCTTGCACGAAATCATGGCCGTCGACCCGTTCGCCCTCCAAGGCGACGAACAAGGCTCCGGGACCAGTACTGCGCGAATCAGTCTCGACGCGGCTCAGGGCCACATCGCTGCCGTTCACCAGCTTACCTCCCGCAGCCGACGCAAACCATACCGCGCCAAAGCCGCCAAGCGCTTCATCCATCCCGTTTCTCCACCCCCGGCACTATCCGGATCCTCAATGTCGTACTAGGGCTTACCATACGGTAACCCGGCGCATCCGAAAGGGATGCATCTA
>MIBM01000049.1:3363-4950 GCA_001830645.1 Spirochaetes bacterium RIFOXYC1_FULL_54_7 | reverse complement strand
TGTTAGCGGTGTGGATGCAAGGACGGTCCGCACGTCTATTACTCTGGGCGCCCAGTACCTATCGGTGATGGGGCTCTCTATGACTCCGGTACGTGGACCCTCGGAGACGGCATGGATGAACTTGTTGTCCCCTGCATAGATGGCTACATGGCTAGGAGCGCCGCCGACAGTATCGAACACAAAAATATCTCCGGGCTTGGCTGTACTGGCAGGAATCTTCTTGCCAACCGTAATATAAGCCCTGGAGCTGCGGGGAAGCTCCAGGCCGGTGGCCTCACGATAGACCCAACGCACGAAGCCCGAGCAATCGAAGGCACTTGCCGATTCGGCACCATAGATGTATGGAATACCACGGTACTTGTTGGCAGTGTCTATGATCTTCCTGCGGATGCTTTCTTCGGTAGCCTGGGCAAAGGCCAGGGATGCAAGACCCAGCATCAAAACAAGGCATGCTATGCGTTTCATGGCTTTCATGATCGTGCCAGTACCGCCACGAGTCAAGGAACCGCACTGGCTCTTGGAAGCAAATGAACTCAAATAAGCTGAATGCTTCCAAAGTTGCCCCGAGATAGGATAAAATCCCGGTCGTGAACGAAAAACTGCTGTCCGCAGGCCTGCAGGCCCTTGGTATCCAGACCAGCCCCGGATTTGAATCAAAACTGGAGCACTATATAGCCGCCATCGAAGCCTGGAACCCAGCCTACGGCCTGGTCGGTGCCTCGGGCGACGAGCTTGTCATCAAGCACATCCTGGACAGCCTGGCTCCCCTGGTTGTGATCAATAGCCTGCTTGCCGAGTGCACAGGTCAGCACCCGAGCCTGGCGGACCTGGGCACCGGGGCCGGCCTGCCCGGCATACCACTGGCCCTGGCCCGACCGGACATCGATGTGGCCCTGATAGACCGCATGACCCGACGCATACGCTTCCTGGAGGCCATGCAGGCCGAGCTGCCCCTTCTAAACGTCACTATCATCGAGGAGCAGGTGGAGCGGGCCAAGGGTTCCTATGACCTTGTTACCTTCAGGGCCTTCAGACCCTTCGAACGCAAGCTGTTCAAGAAGGTGTTCGGCATCTGTGCCCCAGGAGGTTACGTTGTTGCCTACAAGGGCAAGTCCGACAAGGCGGCGGCGGAACTTGAAGCCATAGAAGGCCTCTATGCTGATGCCAGAATAGTTCCGATACAGGTACCTTTACTGGATGACGAACGCTGCCTGGTGGTCATGCGGCCGGTGGGGAAGTCTCAGCCCTCCGGCCCCAGTTCCATATAGCCGGCCAACAGTGCCAGGGTGTTGGCCAGGCCGTCACGATGGGCACGTTCGTAGCCGTGGGAGGCCTGTATGCCCGGGCCAAGCAGGCTGTGGCGAATATCCCAGCCGGCCGACAGGGCAGCCCCGGTATCCGAACTGTAGAAGGGATAGATGTCCACCGCGTAGCGCAGCTTCAGGCTCTCGGCCAGGTCTGCAAGGCGGCCGGTTATGCGGTGGTCGTAGGGACCTTTTGAATCCTTGGCGCAGATGGACACGCAATGCTCATCCGTACCCAGATCATCACCAATGGCGCCCATGTCCACAGCCAGCATCTCCGCGG
>MIBM01000049.1:3054-3312 GCA_001830645.1 Spirochaetes bacterium RIFOXYC1_FULL_54_7 | reverse complement strand
TGAACAAAAGCCAGATTTCCCTGCCAAGGGCTGGCTCCTTTTCACGGACATACTTTGCCAGAGCCAGCAGCAAGCCAGAACTGGCCTTGTCGTCCAGATGCCGGCTCTTGATGTAGCCTGTGGGAGTAACAATGGTCCGGGGGTCAAAGGACACGTAGTCGCCAGGAGATATGCCCAGGGCCTTCACCTCGTCGACCTTGTGCACTTTTTCGTCCAGGACCAGCTCGATGGTACTGTCGTCGCGCTTGGCACTGCCCA
>MIBM01000049.1:0-2977 GCA_001830645.1 Spirochaetes bacterium RIFOXYC1_FULL_54_7 | reverse complement strand
GCGGCACCTGACCGAGCGCTTGACACTGTATTCAGGCGCAAAGCCAAGCCCGGTCAGGATTGCGCTGACTCGTTCCTCTACCTTCCGTGTGTAACCTGTGGGGCTTGGAATGCCGCACAGTTCGACAATGCGTTCGATGCCGTAGTCAAGGTACGGAGTCAGTTCTTGTTTCATGCCGACAACCTCAAACCTGTTTCTTTTCTATCTTGGCCCAGCTGTCCCGCAGCGATACCGTCCGGTTGAACACCGGTTTGCCGGGAGCGGTATCAGGATCGGCGGTAAAGTAGCCAAGGCGCTCGAACTGGTAACAGTCGCCGGGGGCTGCGGTAGCCAGGGACGGTTCTCCGAAAGCGGCGACCGACCTGCGGGACTGGGGGTCCACTGTGGCCAGCCAGTCCGTGCCCGCAGACACCTCCATGGGGCGCTCGGACGGGAAGAGGCGCTCGAAGAGCCTGGCCTCCATGGGGATGCCGTGGGCGGCGGAGACCCAGTGTATGGTGCCTTTTACCTTCTTGTTATCCGGTGCGTTGCCGCCCCTGGTTTCCGGGTCGTAGGTACAGCGGACAGCCTTGATCTGCCCGGTGACCGGGTCCCTGTCAAGGCCTGTGCAGGTAATGATGTAGCCGTAGCGCAGACGTACACTGTTGCCAGGATACAGCCTGAAGTATTTGGGAGCGGGAACCTCCATGAAATCATCCCGTTCTATCCAGAGCTCGCCGGAGAACGGCAGCTTTCTGGAACCAGCAGATGGATCCTCTGGATTGTTGATGGCTTCAAGTTCATCCACCGTGCCTGCAGGCCAGTTCTCTATGATCAACCTAAGTGGGTCAAGGACAGCCAGAACCCGGTGGGCGCTCTTGTTCAGATCTTCCCGAAGGCAGTGCTCAAGGAGCTGTATGTCAACCATGCTGTCTGTCTTGGCCAGGCCTATCCTGGACAGGAAGTCCCGGATGGCCGCGGGGGTGTAGCCCCGACGGCGCAGGCCGCTGAGGGTGGGCATGCGCGGGTCGTCCCAGCCGCTGACAACCCCTTCCTGCACCAGCCTGAGCAGCCAGCGCTTGGACAGCACCGTGTGGGTAATGTTGAGCCGGGCAAACTCTATCTGGCGGCTGGGGAAGACCTCGCACTCCTGGATGAACCAGTCGTACAGGGGCCGGTGTATCTCGTATTCCAGGGAGCACAGGGAATGGGTAATGCCTTCCTTGGCGTCCGACAGGGGATGCTGGAAGTCGTACATGGGATAGATGCACCAGGCATCGCCAGTGCGGTAGTGGGGCATGCGGCGCAATCGGTACATCACCGGGTCGCGCATTACAAGGTTGGGATGGGCCATGTCGATCTTGGCGCGCAGGGTCTTGGCACCATCGGCGAACTCCCCTGCCCTCATGCGCGCGAAGAGGTCAAGGTTCTCATCCACCGGACGGTCGCGCCAGGGGCTGTTCCTGCCAGGAGGGGTCAGGGTTATATTGTACTTATCAGGCACCGCCGTGCCGCGGTACTCCCGCATCTCCTCGTCGGAGAGGTCGTCGACATAGGCCTTGCCCTTCTTGATGAGCTTTACGGCCAGGTCGTATAGATACTCGTAATAATCGGAAGCGTAGAACTCGCGGTCTGCCCAATCGTAACCCAGCCAGGCTATGTCGCGCTTTATGGCGTCTACATAGGCCTGGTCTTCCTTCTCGGGGTTGGTATCGTCGAAGCGCAGGTTGCACTGGCCACCGAAGTCTTCGGCCACCCCGAAGTCTATGGCAAAGGCCTTGGCGTGCCCTATGTGCAGCCAGCCATTTGGTTCAGGCGGGAAGCGGGTCAGAACCCTGTCGTAGCGCCCGGCGGCCAGGTCCGAGCGTACATTGTCGCGGATGAAGTCCGAGGGACCTTCTACAGGGTTTGTTCCGGGGTTTGTGGCAGAACCTGCCGCGGTGCCGTTTACTGGAACTGTTTCCTTGTTGGTGGAATCGTTCATGGGATGCTCCTTACCGCGCTTCAGGGGCGCGGCATTGCAACTATGGCCCGGAGGACAAGCAGTCGTCAACAGGCGCCTTGCGCCGCAGCGACCGGCATTCGGCTCTGTCCAGCACCAGCAGGCCTATGGATGCGAGGCCTGCCACGCCGAACATGACCAGCCAGAGTGTGCCCATGCCGGCGCCATGGATTATGTTGCCTCCAACGGGAGTAGCCAGAGCCCAGCCGAAGCCGCCCAGAAAGGGCAGGATGGAATTGAAGCGCCCCCGGTGCGACATTGGCGTATGATTGGCTATGTAGACATCTGCATTGGTGGCGTTGATTATCTCGCCCATGGTCCAGATGAACACCGAAACAAAGAACCAGGCAGGATGCCTGGTAAAGGCCAGCATGCCGAAGCCGACGGCAAACAGGCCGCCGGCAAGGGCAACATTGATCACGGGCCTTACCTTCTTGAGCATGGCGATGATCGGTACGGTAAAAACCAGCACCAGCAGGGCGTTCATGGTCATCAGTCCGCCATACAGGGTTGCGCCGCTGGGGCCGAACAGGTCTCCTGTCTGCAGTGGCAGGGCAAAGCGGTGCTGGGCATACACAAGGCCGAACCAGGCATTCAGGAAGACAAAAACCAGGAGCATCGGGCGGGTGGCTGCGGCCGACAGCAGGCCGCCAACATGAGCCTTTTCGGTTGAATCCGTGAGCAGACTCTTCTGAATTGCCTCATGGCTTGGTTTTGTTTCCGGTACAAAGAGCACAACCAGGGTGGTCGCGGCAGCCACCGCGAAGGCATTGCCCCAGAAGAGCCACTGAGGGGCATGGTTGAACAGGAAGCCGGCTATCAGCGGCCCTATGGCAAACCCGAGATTGTGACCTATGTAGTTCAGCGAAAATGCAGCCTGCCTGTTTTCAGGTGTAGTCAGGTCTGTGTGCATGGCCATGCGTGCAGGATCTGCAAAACCGTCGAATATGACATTCACCAGTATCAAAGCTGGTATGAGCACAACTACGCTCATAC
>MIBM01000048.1:5378-6524 GCA_001830645.1 Spirochaetes bacterium RIFOXYC1_FULL_54_7 | reverse complement strand
ATAAACAACACCGACAAGCTCACCCAGTACATCGCCGAAGCCAGGTCGATGGGCATAGAACTCCTGCAGCCCGATGTGAACCGCTCGGAAGGCTACTTCACCGTCTCGGAAGGCAAGATAGTCTACGGCCTCGTTGGTGTGAAGGGCATAGGCGAGGGCGTGGTCCAGGACCTCATAGCCGAACGCGCCAAGGCCGGCCCCTTTGCCGACTTCCTGGACTTCCTTCAGCGCTTCGGTACCCGGAGCATGAACAAGCGCACCGTGGAGATACTGGTCCAGGCAGGTTGCTTCGACTCCCTGGGACACAAGCGCTCGGAACTGGCACTGAACCTGGAGCGGGCCTTTGACTACGCCCAGAAGAAAGCCGAAGCCGGAGCCTATGGCCAGGCCAGCCTCTTCGACGGCTCCAGCGAGGAGGAGTTCCCTCCCTTCCGCTACGAGCCGGCCGAGGAATGGCCCCGCTCGGAGATGCTCCGGGTGGAGAAACAACTGCTCGGGTTCTACTTCTCCGGCCACCCCTTGGACGAGTTCCGGGAGCTGTACGACCGCAGCTGCGATGTGGACTTTGCCCACCCCGAACGCGCCAACCCCGAGAAGATGCATACCCTCATAGGCCAGCTCGTGGAGTTCCGGGAAATCCTGACCCGCAAAGGCAAGAAGATGGCCTTCGGCAAAGTGGAAGGCTACAGCGGTTCCATGGACATAGTGCTCTTCTCGGATACCCTGGAACGCAATCCCGGGCGCTTCGTGGTCGACGCCATCGTGTTCCTGCGCGGCAAGGTGGACACCGGCAGGGAAAGCCCCAGCTTCAAAGTGGAAGAGTTCGTCAGCCCCTCGGACCTCCGGGCCAAGAGCTACCGGGACGTGCACATCGTCCTAAACCCCGTGCGCCGGGAAGACGACCTGGAAGGCCTGCGGGACATCCTCTACGCCTCCAGCGGCCAGTGCGGCGTAGTCCTGCATGTAAAAGGCAGCCAGGGCCAGGTGGCCGTACGCGCCCATGCCCAGATCAGCTGCGCCCCCAAGGAAGAGGTGGTGGAACGCATCCGCGATACCCCGGTGGTGGCCGACGTCTGGCTGGATTGAGTCTGCTTCGAGCCTGCTGTACCGTGTTTATTATTTTGGGCGCATCCTTCGCCTGCACTT
>MIBM01000048.1:3020-5368 GCA_001830645.1 Spirochaetes bacterium RIFOXYC1_FULL_54_7 | reverse complement strand
GAGCTCTCTCAGTTTATCACTGCCATGCCGGCGGCGAAGGGGCGGGCCATTTGCCGCTGGCCCGCCGCAGGCAAAGGGCCAAGCGATCAATCTTCCCCGGGGCCTGACGGCTGCTCAGGAACGCGTCTCCTGCGGAGCCGCACCGAAGCTGCAATGACCCCGAGGAAGGATTTCCGCTGCTGTCCCTTGCGACAGGGGGACCGTAGCTTTTAAGGTTCCAGGAAGGGATTGCTGGGAACCTGACAGGATCAGATGGAAAGCTCGTAACCATCAATACACTTCGTCATGGGTACCTATCGCAACCAGGAGAGCGGTGTTTTCTTCAACCATCGCAAATACAATCCGGCAATCATATGCTACCGAGATGGCCCGAAGGTCTTTCAGTTGACCGGATAATTTGTGATTCTTCAGTTCGTTGTCATAGGGATTAGTGGTGAACTGCTCTAGTTTTTGCCTGATCACTTCGCGGCTTTCTGGATGCTTTAGAATCCATTTTCTTAGCGACTTTTCAAAGCGGCTGGACCATTCCAGGCGGATCATCCGCTAGAGGCTTCCGAAGAGGTCGTCAGCCGATCCAGACTTCGTTCGGCCCCGCGCCCGATCTTCCAATGCCGTGATATAAGCGGTGTGAATTTCTTCCCGTCTGCCCTCGATGATCCGTTTGTGCATGATTTCATCGACCAGCTCCTGATCTTCGAGGCTTAAACGGCCGATTTCATCAAGAACCAGATCAACAGTGGTCGCCATTATCTTGCTCCTGTTCACTCTTATCTTTCTACATAATACCAAGATTTAGCTGTTTTCTCAACCTTTCTTTTTTATGACTCATCCATGTGGGGTCATTCCCCCTAGTGGTTGCAAATGCTTCTGTGTCGAACGCTATGATCATAGCTCTTCCAGGTGAACCTGAACGAGATTTGTATGATTCGCAACATTCTGGATAGAGCGAAGCAGATGCTCTTTGTTCGCTTTGGAACTTAGGAGATATTCCGTCTCGTCCTGTACTTCCTGGATGATGATCTCGATTGTGCGGTTCTTGTAAGTCTGTCTGACTGCTTTTATAAAAGTGTCCGACAGTTCGTCAGCATTAAGCCTATATGTCGTGTACATTCAACGCCTCTGTATAGGCCATAATGGCCTCTTTGATATTCTCCAATGCATCTTCTTTGGAAACACCTTGGGAAATACAACCCGAGAGACTGGGGCATTCAGCAACAAAATACCCTGATTCCCCTGGATAGACTATGACTTGCCGCATAAACAACCTCGCTATTAGCATAGTATACTAGCCTTAACCGAATAGTTCATCATTTTTTTGTCAATCTGCCATTCTATAGCTGATAGGGCAGTCAAAAGAGCTCGGAAAAGGCTCTGAAAGCATTCTGAAAATGGAGGCGGGACTGAAATGAAGGCATATCCTGCACATATCTGGAGGAAAAAAAACGACACCTGGAGCGTTGAATTCCCGGATCTACCGGGTTGCTTCTCTTTCGGATCGTCTTTACTTGAAGCAAAGATAAAAGCAGAAGAAGCACTTGCTACCTATCTGGAAAGTCTGGATTGGGGGTGCGGACAAAATCCTGGACATGAGTCGTTGTCAGGAGGTTGTTCGTGTACTCAAGGGAAGATCGAAACAGAGCTATTTGCTTTGACTTAAAAATGATAGAAGCTCGACAGCCGTAACCAACGAATCGGTAACCCTTCATACACTCATCAAAGCCGCAAGCGTTTAAATAAAAAGCTGAAACTGGAGTTTGTGTGACAATACTTGCTTAACCAGCATGGTTCAGACCACCTGGCAACCCTGACAGGTATCGATGCGTGCTAGAATCTTTATCACTTCGTCCATTATGGCCAAGTGTTTTTTTACTCAGCTTCGATTCTTGGGGCGGTTATTAAAGTGATTGCAATGAGGCAGATCATTTTTCTGGTGGCCTCGGGGAATACTTGAAATGCGGAGCCATTTTTTGTGCTTTGTCCATCAAGAAGTGCTTTGCTTCATCATCAGGAAGTCGGGGATCGTCATACCAACCCACGATATCTGCATGCTGAGAAAAAGGCTTGCCATTGGGATCAAAATTTAATCCTGCGGCATAAACAACACTTGCCTTTGCAATACCTTCACCAATCGCTGGTGCTTGTGAATAGGTGTCGAAATAGTTAGTACAGATTGCCCACACTTCTTTTTCTGTTAATGTTTTTGATCGGCAAACAGAAGTTTCAAGTCTTCCTGTGCTCTTGTTACGCCTGGGCAACAACCGTTTATAGTGAAGGGAGGTAGTCGATTTCTGGATATCGCTGGAATGAACAACAAAACGATTTATATCTTCGTTTTGCTCTACGGCTGA
>MIBM01000048.1:1156-3008 GCA_001830645.1 Spirochaetes bacterium RIFOXYC1_FULL_54_7 | reverse complement strand
TTCGAGACATCAATCGGTTGCCAGCCATGAACAGCCCCCTTCACACCCAATTGGCCCGCATAGTTCATTTTATTATGCACCCCGAGGCTGAGGGAAAAAATCCTGCCATCACCTGGTTCCCAACTCAGGCACATCTCTCCATCTGCCTCTGGGAGGAGGTCAGGACTTGGTGTACCATTAGGAAGGATTGCGTATAGTGACCGCGCAACATTTTCGGTAATACTAATCACCTTACTGGATATGGCGCGAGCATCCTCTCCATCCCAATTGGTGACAGAACAATTCCTTGAGATTTCTTCCAGGGAAGCCGCAATGGAGGGAGCCCAATCCAAGGCACTACTGCTACATGACCGGCAATTTTTTTGCAGAGAAAGACGTAAGTCTGATACAACCTCGCTTGCATGTTGGCTGGATGGAAATGGGGCGATTTTGAGGTAGTCGCTTGTATTTGCAAGATTCATTTATACAACTCCTTGGCCTTATCGGTCAGCGTTCCGAAAAAACAGTCGTTCTTGAGTCTCCTGAGGGAAGTCAAGTCCTCCCAAATAGCTGTATCACTGGGAGTTATATTTGACAGTTTAAAGGCATCGATATCGAGAATAACTGGCACTCGTCCATCAGTTTCAAGTCCTTTCAGTGATAGGGTAAGGATAACACGGGCTCCTGTGGACGCATCAGAGAGCTGGAATTGTTGCAGGAACGCATCTACAGACTGAGGGGCTCCATTGGGAACGTCAACCAGTTTGTTGATATAGAGCTGAAAAGATTCCCCTGGGTGTAGCGGTAGGCGAAGATTATTGATATATCTTGTGGCAATTCTGGTAATCATCACCGGAGTTAGTCGAGCCACATAGAGAGCCCAGAGTCGTTTTGTTTCTTGAACCAATGTTTCCCAATTTTCATATGGTGCAAGCCGGCTGAGGGTGAACCCGGCACTTCGTACTTGTAGAACATATTTCTCATCTTCTGAATGAAGTCGCAGGCCGACTACCGATGAAGCCGTCGAAGCAGGGAGGGGTAGGCCATCGGCTGCTATGCTGAATGCGAAGGTTCCCTCTGAGATCGGATTTTTGACATAGTAACCAAAATCTGGCTTGGCGAAAGCTTTTTCCACATCGACAAATCCTATGCCATCCCTAGGTTTAACCTGGAAATCAATCACGGCCTCGGTTATTGGGGCTTTGGAAAGGTGACGATCCATGTGTTATTTAATTCCTCCGAATCAAAGGGGAAACAATCAATAAGCCATACAGGTACAAAAATCTACAGAAAGGTTGTCTTAATTATAGCATATCTTTTCACACCCTGAACACCTTCATAACCTCATCCCCCAGATGGTTGATCACCTTCACCGCGATCCTCCCGCTCTTTGGTTTTTCAAACGCCCGGGATGTATCGCTATTGAGCGTTGCCCAGGCTTCCTCGTTTATCTCGGCCTTCAGGGTGGTTTTCAGGGAACTGTAAGGATCGTTTGCACCAAGGAAGTAGGCGTGCCGGACAAAGAAGCTTTCTTCGTTGTAATCTGTATCGATGAACCAGCAGGCTATGCCATCCGCACCGTTGCTAATGACCTCGCCGGTTTGTGGCTTGAATACATCCACGCCGTTCACTTTAAGTCGAAGCTTGTCATCAGGCTCTGGCAGCAGTGTGATATCTGGTTCTCCAAAGATAACGAACAGGTTTCCCTTCCCGGTGTTCTTCAGGTCCTCGGCCATGTGCAGGTCAGCGTTCATGCGTGCCTTGAGGACGGGAATGCGGCCCAGTTTGCTGAACTCCGTGGCGTGGGCTTCATAATTGAAGGCGCAGGCTATCAGTACATCAAAGTCCGCATCCCCGGCTTCGCGGGCTGCGG
>MIBM01000048.1:191-1140 GCA_001830645.1 Spirochaetes bacterium RIFOXYC1_FULL_54_7 | reverse complement strand
CTGTACGGTGCCGAATTCGGGGCCAATGAAGATGGCGGCACGCTTCTCGACCTCGCCTTCCATGTATCGACCTTCGGCGCAAACAAGATCTCCCGGCCAGGGTGCAAGGGCTGTAAAAGCTATCCTGTCTTCCCTGTGCGCCTGCTGAACACCGGCGGTCTTGAGGTTTTCCAGTATCATCAGCGGGAAGGACTGTCTGGCCCCGTATTCCGGTGTGCCTTCGGCTACCATATCCACCAGTTCGTCATTCTCGTCCACACCCAGGACCCGGTGTGGGCTCAGGGACTCCACGGTAAAGGGACCGGCCACCCGGACCTTCTTCTTGTCGTCGTAAGGCTTGTCATAGAGGAACTCGTACTCGGCCTTGGCGGCAATGGAGGCATCGATCTCTTTTTGCCGGGAGATACGCGCCTGCCACCAGTCGGCATGCAGCTTCTTCGCAGTCTCGGGCCAGGCCTTTTCCGCCTCCCGGGGTAGCTCCCATTCCTGCCAGCTCTTCCTGAGCGCAGCATTGAGGGACTCCCGCAGGGGTTCCAGCCTGGCCTGCCATTTGTCCCATATAACGTCTATCTCTGCGTTGTTGGCAATGGACTTGAGGGTAATGTGGGGCACGCGCTCGTAGACAAAGCCATGGCGTATGTTCCCGTGCACCGGCTGCGAACTCGGCATGCCGCGGGAAACCTCGGCTTCCTTCTGCTGCCCGTCCCGGGAATCTGCCAGCAGGTAAAAGGGATACCGCGCCCCCATGATGCGTGCCCGGGCCAAGGCCAAAGCTACCCGGGAGGTGTCTATGGTAATCCAGCGCCGCCCCCATTGCTCTGCGACATAGGCGGTGGTACCGGACCCGCAGGTGGGGTCAAGCACTAGGTCGCCGGGATCGGTGGCCATAAGGAGACAACGCTCGAGAACCGATGCAGCGGTTTGAACAACATAAATCAAGTCTGTCCCA
>MIBM01000048.1:0-106 GCA_001830645.1 Spirochaetes bacterium RIFOXYC1_FULL_54_7 | reverse complement strand
CGGCTACACGTCCGGCTTTACTCAGCTTTTCAAGTCCAATCAAAGTAGTCTTCCAGTGACTGGAAGAACCTGGTCTGAAATCCCTTCCATCAAATCTAAATACTTG
>MIBM01000047.1:2280-5122 GCA_001830645.1 Spirochaetes bacterium RIFOXYC1_FULL_54_7 | reverse complement strand
GAGGATACACTACCCTACGATCATTGTCGGCTCCTCCAAGCATAAGCTGAGCCCGGAGTACTTGTCTGACCGGCAAGGATAGTGCCGGATAGAAATTCTCTCTGCCCTACAGTATATTGCATAGCAGATGAAACGCGTTGCAGGCATCCTTGTTTGTATAACACTCATGGCAGGGATGCCTTTACAAGCCCAGGAGCAGTTTTTCCCGAGTGCTTACGAGCTTATATACAGCATTTTCTCCCTTGATGCCGATCCCGATCCCAACGAGGGGCTCACTGTATTCCTCTCCACCCTCATCCCCATGGGTGGTAGTGCGGAGAGTATGGGCATGGCCTATACCGCGGTGGCCGCCGATGCTTCGTTTCTGGAACTAAATCCAGCAGCCAGTTCTGTCCAGGAGCGCACCCAGTTTGCCCTCTTCCATAACAACTGGATCCAGGACACCCGCATAGAAGGAATAGTGTACACCATGCGCCTCGGACAGTTTGGTTTCGGTCTGGGGGGCAAGTGGCTGTATCTGCCTTTTACCGAGCGTGACGATTTTGGCGCCCGGGTAGCCACTGGCTACTACTCCGAGTTGATCGGAACTGGCAATATGTCGATCCATCTCTTCCCGGGATACTACTTTTATGGTTTTTCCTTGGGCGGCAATGTCAAGTTTGCCTACCGCTCGATGCCGGACTTCACCGATGACGAAGGTCAGATAATCACAGGCTCGGGACTATCCCAGTCTGCCCTGGCTACTTTGGTGGATCTGGGCCTGCTGACCAAATTCAACCTGCTCAAACTATACTCTTCCAGGGACAAGAACTTTTCCCTTGGCCTTGCACTCAAGAATATAGGTCCGCCTTCCAAAGGCGAGCCCATGCCTACCCTGGCCACTGCTGGCGTTGCATACAATTTTCTGCGGCCCATCCAGGTTTCCGCAGACATCAGCAAGCCCATCAACCTGATGGAACCTGACAAGAGCGAAAAGATGTTCTGGAGTGTTGGCTACTCCATGACGATAACCGATTTCTGGAGCCTACAGGCGGGATTCATGCTGAAGGGTGGCAATCCCCGGCTTAGTGCTGGCGCATCCATAGACTTCTTTCCCCTTACTCTCGATGTCAATTATACGCTAGACTTGACAACCCAGTTCACGCCCCTGAACCGGATGAGCATCTCGGCCAGGTTCGACATGGGCGACATGGGCCGGGCCAAACGTGCCCGGGAGGTAGACGACCTGTACATCATGGGACTGGATGCCTATGCCAGCGGCGATCTGGAGACGGCGGTGCGCCTCTGGACCAGGGCCCTGGAGCTGAATTCCCGGTTCGATCCTGTACGGGAGAGTCTGGATACTGCTACAGCGGCCATCGACTTGCAGAAGCGAATGCTGGAGTTGCAGAGACTTGAATGATCTGGCCCACTATCGGGCTTGAAGGCCCGGATGGCCGGGCTTTGAACACCCCTTATTATGGAGACTGAGCGATGTTTCTTGTTACCCTGCTGAGGATTGGCGGCGCCGCCGCATCCATCTACATGCTCCTCTGCATTGTCCGCATTTTCATGACCTGGCTGCCGGACATGATTCCAGGTGTAGCCGGTGACTTCGTTGTCAAGACAACGGAGCCGTATCTTGGCTTTTTCAGGCGTTTCAGCTTCCTGGTTATCGGAAACATGGACCTCTCGCCTATAGCGGCCCTGGCAGTGCTATCGGGATTCTCCCGAGCCCTGACCATCGCATCCCAGAGTTCCCTGACCATCGGAATCCTGCTGGCCTTGTTCCTGGATGTGATCTGGGGCCCTGTCGGCTTTCTGATCAGCTTTTTTGCTATTGCCATCGGGGCACGTATCGTGGCCTACCTGGCCCACCTTAACAGCCTGCATCCGGTGTGGCGCACCGTGGATGCCATGATAAACCCAGTGCTCTTCAAGCTCAAGCGACTGGTGTACCGTGACCGCATCGTCAACTACATGCAGGGCCTGGTAACTGGTCTGCTCATGCTCGTAGCCCTGCGCTTTGGCCTTGGCTTCGTAATCACCTTGATCTCGCGCTTCCTGCGCACCTTCTGATGTTCCGGCAAACGGAAAAGGCGGTTTGTTCCATGTTGACTTCAAAGCAGAGAGCCCATCTGGCTGGCTTGGCTACAAAGCTCGATCCCATAGTCTATCTAGGCAAGGCTGGTGCAGCAACTGGTGTATCCGAAGCCCTTGAGCGAGCCTTGGTTGACCACGAACTGGTCAAGCTGCGCTTCATAGACTTCAAGGGTGAGCGCAATGAACTGGCCAGACAATTGGCCACGCAGTCCGGGGCTGAGCTGATCCGGGTGATCGGCAATGTCGGTGTCTTTTTCCGCCAGCAACCGGATCCCAAGAAGCGCAAGATCGAAATCTGAGAACTCTGGCCTGGGAAGCACATTTCTACCCGGGGAACAATAAGTCCGGATACTATGTTCCAGCCTTTTACTGGGCTTTAAGTGCCTTTATTGCAAGCAGGCAGGCACCGGCAAGCCCGGGGTTGGGCAGGAGGGGGCCTTTGATCAGTTCTGTCCAACCCTGTGCGCCTGCCGGCCTTGCCAGGTAGCCGGCACAGTGCTCATTGGCATAGGCCCGCACTCTGTCGATCATGCCAGGCACGGCCATTACGCCACCACCCAGGATAACAGCCTGGGGAGACAGGATCATGGCCATGGAGACGATGCCCTGAGCCAGGTACCAGGCTTCCAGATCCCAGGCGGGATGGTCAGGGCCGAGTTGCTCGCCACTCATACCCCAGCGTTCTTCCACTGCCGGGCCGGAGGCCATGCCCTCAAGGCAGTCTTCATGGTAAGGGCAGCGACCCGGGAATTCGTCGCCC
>MIBM01000047.1:1902-2180 GCA_001830645.1 Spirochaetes bacterium RIFOXYC1_FULL_54_7 | reverse complement strand
TACATCGGTATCAAAGCCAACCGGCATACCCAATCTCCTGCCTAGAATGCCCGCTATGTCGGCATTTTTCCAGCCGGGTTTCGGTGTGGAGGTGATGTACCCCCAGGTATCCGAGATGGGATCGGGATCGATGGGGCCAAAACTGCCAATGCCCAGACTTGCGGGTGCAAGGCCTTCGGCCGCGCAGGCTTCGAAGAAGGCAGCAGTGCTTTCAAGTGTTTCTTCCGGGCTGGTTGTCGGAATTCGTACGGAGCGTAAGGGCTTCCCGAACAAGGCTG
>MIBM01000047.1:0-1767 GCA_001830645.1 Spirochaetes bacterium RIFOXYC1_FULL_54_7 | reverse complement strand
ATGGGAGAATTCCATACTGAAGCTGGCGCGGCCTTGACTTACCGAGCGGAGGCTGGTGGAGAAGCCGAACATCACAGCCAGGGGAGCCTGGGAGTGGATCACTTCAAGGGCTGCCCTGGAATCCGAACCGTTGATGATGCCGCCGCGCTGGGACAGTAGGCTTATCACTTCTCCCATGTAATCCTTCGGAGTGGTGATGTCCACCTTCATGACCGGCTCAAGCAGAACCGGGGAGGCCTTGCGGCAGGCTTCGTCAAAACCCATGGAGGCACAAGCCTCGTAGGCAAAGGGAGTGCCGCTCAGTTCGTCGTAATCGATGCCGACGAGGCTTACCCCAATGTCGACGCAGGGATAACCAAGGACTATGCCGCCCGCAAAAGCATTGTTTACAGCCCGTTCAACCGCATCATAGATCTCGTCGGGTACCTTGTGGTTGCGTATGGCCTTTTCGTAGCGGTTGCCTGCCCCGCGTTCCAGGGGTTCCACAAGGAGTCTGACGCCTGCAGCTACATCCTTGCCTGCCAGGGTTCGGGCGTATTTCTGCTCGTGCTCGACTTTGGCTATGATGGACTCCCGGTATGAAACCTGGGGGTTGCCTACCTTGGCGCCGACCTTGAAATCTTTGAGTATCCTGGTTACCAGAACATCCAGGTGCAGCTCACCCATGCCTCGTATGATCAGCTGGCCCGTATCGTCGTTTTCGCCGGTCTGGAAGGTCGGGTCTTCCTTGGACAGGATCTCCAGGGTTTCCTTGAGCTTCTCCCTGTCCGACATTGTCTTGGGCTCGATGGCCACCGAGATGACAGGCTCGGGAAAGTGCATGCGCTCAAGCAGGATGGGCCAGCCTTCGGTTCCGACGGTGTCGCCGGTCTGGGCAAGCTTCATTCCCACGAACACAGCGATGTCGCCGGCGGTTAGTTCGTCCATGGGCTCGCTCTTGTTTGAGTGCATCCGCAGGATGCGGGTTACCCGCTCACGCTTCTTCTTGCCTATGTTGTAGACCATGCCCGCAGTCTTTATGACCCCCGAGTACATCCGCACATAGCACAGTAGGCCGGCCTCGCGGTCGTATTGAACCTTGAAAACAAGCCCGGCAGGATAGCCGCTCGGGTCGCAGGGAACTTCGAAATTCTCTTCCTTCCTGACGTTGAAGGCGTGGACAGGTGGAACATCCCCGGGAGCGGGCAGGAAGTCAACTATGGCGTCCAGCACGAACTGCACGCCGATGTTCCGCCTGGAAGCGCCGCATAGTACTGGAACTATCTTGCGGTCTATGGTCTGTTCACGGATGGCTTTACGCAGGAGTCCGACAGGCATCTCTTTGCCAGCCAGGTACAAGTCCGTGATCTCTTCAGAGTATTCGGAAAGGGCATCCACAAGATGATCCCGCCAGGTGGATGCCTCCTCGGCACGATCGGTAGCTATGGGACTCCGGCTCATGTGCTGGCCGCCTTCGAGGTGGTCCCAGCGGACTTCATCCATGGTGATCAGGTCGATGACGCCCTCGAAGCTACCTTCCTTGCCGATGGGTAGCTGGATGGGCAAGGGGTTGGCCAGCAGTTTTTCCCGTATCTCGCCGACCACAGAGTGGAAGTCTGCACCCAGACGGTCCATTTTGTTGACATAGGCCACCCTCGGCACATGGTAACGGTCGGCCTGGTGCCAGACCGTCTCACTCTGGGGTTCGACGCCTCCAACAGCGCAGAATACCGCTATGGCACCATCCAGTACGCGAAGGGAGCGCTCAACTTCGGCGGTGAAGTGGAG
>MIBM01000046.1:14591-15566 GCA_001830645.1 Spirochaetes bacterium RIFOXYC1_FULL_54_7 | reverse complement strand
CTCCTCGATGGAGACGGTCTCCATACTACAACCGAGTCTGCGGCACAGTTCCACGCTGTCGGCAATGGACCCCTCCGAAGAGTATCGGGATGGCAAGGCCAGACAGCTGACATTTCCCGGACCTATGGCCTTGGCGGCGATAACAGCGACCAGGGCCGAATCTATGCCGCCAGATATGCCAAGATGGGCCTTGCTGAATCCGCATTTGCGCATATACCCCCGGACACCTTCAACCAGGGCCCGCTCCACTTCATCCCAGTGATCCGGTCCGCTGCCTGGCAGGACTTCTGGTACAGACCGGGACTGTCCGGCCTGCACGCCACTGTCTACCCTGACAATGTCCTCGCCAAAACCGCCCATGACAACCAGATTCCCAGCTGGATCGACCAGGAAAGAACGGCCATCGAAGACCAGGGAGTCGTTGGCCCCGGCCATATTGCAATAGGCAACGGGCACTCCCCCAGCCTTGGCCAGGTCGGTGCATAAGGCTACCCGAAGGGCAAGCTTGTCCTGCTGGTAGGGCGAGGCCGATGGAACGATGATCAGGCTTGCACCGGCATCCAGAAGTTCCCTTGGCGGATCCACGGGATACCGCATGCCAGGAACCGGCGCCATCTCCCGCCAGAGGTCTTCGCAGATGGCAAAACCTATGCGCTGGCCACGATAGTCGAAGAGGCGCCGTGTGGTGGCAGGTTCGAAATACCGGGCCTCGTCGAAGACATCATAGGTGGGAAGCAGGGTCTTGGCCTGCTCGAAGATGATGGTTCCATCCAGGATTACTGAAACCGTGTTGGTAAGGGGGCGGCCAAGGCCTCCACGGTTGCGACCGATATGACCAACGGCAACGGCTACTCCAAAGGGCAGTTCCCGCTGCAGGCGCCTGAGGGCCGCTTCGTCGCCATCAGCGAAGGAAGCCTGGTCAAGTAGATCCATGGGAGGATAGCCGCAGATGGCCATTTCAGGAAAAACGACAAG
>MIBM01000046.1:5125-14536 GCA_001830645.1 Spirochaetes bacterium RIFOXYC1_FULL_54_7 | reverse complement strand
AATCCCCGACTACCGAATCGATCTGACAAAGGGCTAATTTCATCGGGGCTCCCGCTTGGGCGAAAGGCCGGCCTGTCGGATCGACCCTACCCTATACATTCACGGCCACAACTTGCGCCGGGCACCGGGCCATAGTACACTGGGGCCGTGAAAAAGACAACGCTGACCATTTCCGTGGCAAGTGCCTATCTGGATGCCCTGATCCAGGATGCACGAATTTCAGGCAGAACCCTGCTTGCCATCCAGGCACAAGCGGACTCCCGCCGTAACACCAGCCAGGCCGATGCAAGGGCAGAAACCCGGATAGAGTCTGAATCCACCGTCCAGGAAGAGTCTGAATCCACCTTCCAGCAAGAATTGGAACCAGATATCCAGAACCAGGCAAGCGCAGGTTCTGCAGAGGCTGAGAGTCCCGACCTCATGGACGATCACCCTTTCATCAGCTGGAATCCCGGATCCTTCGCCTCGACCAAGGCTGCCCTCATAGAAGCAGAGACAGCCCTTGGGGGTACGGTGAACGAAGCAATACTCTTCATCGATCCTCCATCAACCGGCAACCCGAGGCTGTCTGACCTAAGCCTCGGACAGATCGAGGCAGCCAGCACAACCTGGATAACCGGCTACGCACAGCTGCTGCGCGAACTTGGCCGGCGATTTGCGGAACGGGGATCGGGACTTATCCTTGTCGTCCTGCTTCCCGGTGACCGCGACCCTCTGGGAGCCATGGCTGCCGGTGCGATGGAAGCCCTTGCCTGTACTCTAGCTGCACAGACTACAGAGGCCTACAAGCTGTTCACCGTGCGCGACGAATCCGGTCAGCCAGAACTGCTGGCACGATATCTAATCAAGGTACTGGACGAACCGCCCCGGGACAGTTCAAAACTGCTGCGCCACAGTGGGCGCATCAATCTGTTCGGCAAGTAACAGGAAAGAAACCACCATGCCAAAACCGACCATCAAGCGATTCGGAATACTTACCAGCGGCGGTGATTGCCCGGGGTTGAATGCAGCCATACGTGGAGTAGCCAAGGCAGCCTCAAGTACCTATGGCATGGAGGTCATCGGGATTTCAAACGGCTATCGTGGTCTGATCTACGGTGATGCCCGGGAACTATCTGCAGCCGATTTCTCAAACATACTTACCCAGGGCGGAACCATTCTGGGATCATCCCGTGAAAAACCATTCAAGGACCGGTATGATCCAGCCCTGACCGACGCCGAAGCAGGCCAGGATAAACCGGAACTCATCAAGGAAACCATAGACCGCCTGGGCCTGGACGCCATAGTCGCCATAGGCGGAAACGGCACCAACACTACTGCCCATCTCCTGTCCAAGGAAGGGATCAAGGTGATAGGGCTGCCAAAGACGATAGACAACGACATCTGGGGCACCGATGTCAGCTTCGGCTTCCATTCCGCGGTGGACATAGCGGCCACATCCATAGACAGGCTGCATTCCACGGCCAACTCGCACAACCGCATCATGGTCATAGAACTGATGGGTCATAAAGCCGGCTGGCTCTCGTTGTATGCCGGGGTAGCCGCCGGAGGAGATGTGATACTCCTGCCGGAAATTCCATACGATCCGAAGGAAGTTGCCAAAGACCTTGAACTGCGCAGGGCAGCCGGCAAGCTGTTCTCCATCGTGGTCGTTGCGGAGGGAGCCATGACCGTGGCAGAAGCAGCCATGCCGAAAAAGGAGCGGAAACGCCTGCGTGAAGAAGCGAGCTACCCGACCATCGGCTATCGGGTGGCGGCTGAAATTGAAAAAGATACGGGTATGGAAACCCGGCTCACCGTGCTGGGCTACCTCCAGCGTGGCGGAACTCCCATTCCCTACGACAGGGTGCTGGCCACCGCCTTCGGGACCTCGGCCGCCGAAATGCTGGCCCGGGGTCAGTTTGGCCGGATGGTTGCCATGAGGGACAGCCATGTGGCCTCGGTTCCTCTGAGCGAGGTTGCAGGACGTACCCGGACGGTACCCATAGACCACCATCTTGTGGAGACAGCCAGACTCGTCGGCACGAGTTTCGGTGATGGCAGATAGATCTCACGAAGGCGTGCCGCGGCACGAGTTTCGGTGATGGCAGATAGATCTCACGAAGGCGTGCCTATTTAGCCTTGCGGAGCCTTCTTTTGGCGCTGTCTATCTTGGACCGTTCATTCCTGGCTGCGGCGAGCAGGGACTGTTCCTGGTACGCAGAGTGTCGCCTGAACAGTATCAGTCCAATACCGGCTGCGACCATCAAGGCGCAGAGTATCTGCCCCATCGAGAAGTTCCAGGGTGTGGTGAACAGGTGGATGGATGCTTCAGGGTCACCCCAGGTTATGATGTAGCCAAGATCAGCATCGGGCTCCCTGAAGTATTCGATGAAAAACCTGACAAAACCGTAGCTGGCAATGTAGGCACCGGTTGCCAAACCCTTGAAGCCCTTCATCCTTCGGACAATGAACCAGAGCACCAGCCACAACACCACGCCTTCAAACAGGGCTTCGTACAGCTGGGATGGATGTCTGGCCAGGTTAACCATGGCACTGTCGGTGGCCAGACCTGTACGTTCGGCTATTTCCCTCACCCAAGGGATGCTGAATGGAAGACGCTGGGCATCAGGAAAGATGATGGCCCAGGGAGCGGTACTTACTTTGCCCCACAGCTCGCCGTTGATGAAATTGCCCAGGCGGCCAAAGGTGTACCCCAGAGGAACAGAGACAGCCATCATGTCGGCCCAGTTCCAGAAATCCAGCTTGCCGCGGCGGGAGTATACCAGGCCTCCAATCACCACGCCAACAAAGCCTCCATGGTAGGACATCCCCCTGAACCCGGTAAACTGCCCCGACTCTGCAAAGGGCCAGAAGACGAGCCAGGGCTTGGTCCAGTAATAGCCTGTCGGGTCATACAGCAGGGTACCAAAAAGCCGGGCTCCGAGTATCAAACCCAGGATGCAGGCCAGGAAAAAGTTGGCTATGTCATCATCCGAGAATTCAAGCTTCCGCTCCTTCACCTGGTAACGGAACAGCAGGTAGGTGATACCGAAGGCAACAAGGTACATAAGCCCGTACCAGCGCAGGGGAAACTGGGGGAAGAAGGGAAGTATCTCCGGTCGTATCCAGGAAGGGAATTCTATAGCGGCGAGCATTGAGGCCTCCAGGAATTTGGCTGCGTACGGGAGCTGGTGCAAGGCAACTATAGCCGTACCGCGGCCTCAGGGCAACAGGCTTTCCCTGTCGTGTCCTACTTCTGCAGCACCGAGGCGGCGTGCGGTGTCTGTGGACCTTTACATTGGTCTGTCGACAATGCGTCCAAGCTGTGGATCAAAAGTAAAAATCACTTTCTGTTTTTTCTGCCGCACTTCGTGGTAGCGATTGTGGCTCTCTATGATCACCCCGGGAAAAACAGTGCCTCGGACATGGATTTCTGCTGGGAAGTGTTCCTCGAATTTCTCGCGCATCTCGAAAATGCGCAGGGAACGTTTCTCAAGAAGTTTGATCAGTTTAAGCTTGTCCTGCCTGATCTTGTCCAGGCTTGCACCCTCGGATTCAAGTTGACGCATGCTTCTGTCAGACTGGAGTATCATGGCCTTGACCTTCTCTATCTCCCGTTCCTCAGCTTCTATGGCATCCATGATCAGGTAATCCTGTCCGAATGATATCTGGGTCTTGGCTCCGTTCTCTGACCCAAGGGTCTGAATCTCCGCGCCTTTGCGGACCCTGCACAGGCCGCCGATGAGGGCTCCCCGCTCGCCCTGGAGGACCAGCTTGCCATTGGTCTTCACATTGCACAGCAAAGCCGAGCTTTTGAACACAATGTCTTCCACAGCCAGCACTATCGCCTGTTCGGCAAAGGAGGCCTCCAGGGTCTTGCGGGTCCTGACGGTGCCGCGTTTTGCGCCTTTTATGCCCTCCACGATCTTGATCAGGCCATCGGCGGATACCAGGGCTGCTTCTACAGAGCCACCAATGAGTATGTCTCCACCAGAGATCACCGTGTAGCCGGAAAGCACGGTTCCGCCTATCATGATGGATCCTGGGAAGCGGATGTTTCCTGTTGCTGGTCCAACGTCTCCCTTTATCTTCTGGGAGAGGCTTACGGACAGGGTGTTTTTTTCAAAAGACAGTTCACCGTTCCTTGCAGCGTACAGGATGCGGTCGCCGTTCTCTTTCTTTTCTTCACGTATGGTCTCGTCCCAGGTCGGGGGCTGTACAACGCTTGGATCCACCGGGGCCCTTATCGGTTTGCTGTACACATCCGTGCCGTCCTGACCCTCGGAGCCAATGGACTGCAATTCGAGTACAGGCTGGTCCTCAGCGACGATGGTGGCCCTGTCCTGATTCTTGAAATCTGCGGAACCGTCGGATCTCAATGTCACAGCCGCCCCGCTGGCAACCCTGATGATCCAATGCAGACGGTAACCCCCTGCAGGTACTGGGTCCTTGGCCCTTGCTACCACATGGCCGCTTACCTTTCCCTGTTCCCTGGCTTTGCCAAGGGCAGCGCTGATTTCAGCCACATCGATTCCATACACTATCCCGAAGTCGGACAAGGCCTTCTGCACCATTTCCAGACTCAGGTCCTTGCCCAGGCCAAACTCTTTTTCAAGGTCGATGCTGACAGTCCGGGCTTCCTCGTCAATGTGGACATCAACGACCGCATCACGATATGGAATGACCCGCATGAGGGTTTCGACAGGCTTGTCGGCCTTTTTTTCACCTGCCTTGGCATCCTCTTCCAAGCCATTTCCTTTGGTGTCACTATTGTCTCTGGCCGAGTCTTTGGCTCCGGCCCTGTCATCTGACACAGGACAGAGCTCTGAGAGCAGAAGCAGTCCATCCTCTTCACTCTCTATGGATTCCTGCAGAACCTTGAGATTGCCGTAGGTCCTGATGATGGGATCATTGCCTGGCATTCCCGGCAAGGCTGCACCGTTTACATCAATCCCTGCCTGCCCGGGAGAAGGAGGAGAGAAGCGGCAGACTTCCTGGCCTTTTTTGACAAAGGCAACCCGCTGAGCTGATGCAAGGGGGAAGTCATCCGTATTTTTCACAAAACTTGCCAACACAGCCGCGCTTTGCACCGTTGCCAGATACTCGGTACTCTGTGCATCAGGCAAGAAAACAACCCCGTACGACAGGGTCCGGTCCTTGCCCCGTCCGGGAGCCTTGCCTTCAACCAGCAAGTAGTCACGGAGTTCAAGTTCCTGACTTTTGTAAAAGGTGATGACATCCGTCTTTAGCTTGTCGATCTTGACACCCTTGAAACGCTGGCCGGCCAGGGCTGCACTGACCATGGATAGCTCAAGGGGCTTGCCATTGCCACGCCCCTTGATGATGGTCATGCTTGCCTTCAGTCTATCAGGGCTGACTTCAAGGCTTACTTCGGCATCCCGGTTACATGAGAGACTATGGCCTTTGATGGCTTCGCCGTTCCTGACTGATTTGCCCAGCAAGGCTGCAAGTTCGTCGTGACCCAGCATGCATTCCACCGTACCACCCATGGCTATGGCTTCTTCAAGCAAGGCAAGGGCATCGGGCACCGGCAGGCGCTTGTCACCTGGAATGAAGTCCAGCAGGACAGCAGCATTGTCTTCAGAGATACGGAGGGACACACGATGGCCGGAAAAAGGCAAAACGTCTGCCCAGCGCGATCCGACCCGGATGAAACCGGACTCATCGCATAGTATCTCGCCCTTGCCCCGGGAAAGCCCATGGCCAAGATAAAAGCTTACATCTTCATCTCTGTCAGCAGGTATTACCTTGCCAAAAATATCCTTGCCTGGTTTTCCTATCCGTGGGGCCAGCAACCGGGCAACCACGGTGCCAGCAGGCACCCAGAAGCTACGCAGAACTTTGGTATCCACGGATACGGGGTGACGACGCTCAACCTTTTCGTACTCGACCACAGTCTCGATTCTGGATGGGAGAAATGGGAGGGCTCCGGGTTTTTTTACCTGCCGTTCACGGGCTATCTTCTCCATTTGAACGGTGAACAACTCTGGAGCCCCGGCAGTGGCCATGGCCCGGGATTCAAAAGGAAAGTAATCCCCGGGGGTAGAAAAATCCATCCATGCGGCTTCCTCAGGTGCCCCGGGCAGTGGAAGCTGGCCGCGTACTATCACCTCGGAGACAGTGGTGCGCGCTTTTGCAAAAATGGAAAGGACCTCATCGATACGCCTGGGGGGAAGTCCGGTCAGTCGTGCCTCGGCTACAATTTTCTGTAGTGATTCTGCGGTCCATTCGGCTCCGCCTTCAGCATTGGGTGTGAATTTGAGGATGGCTTCTATACCAAGTCCATCGACGAGGAGCTCCAAAGTTCCCTTTGCGGTAATACCGGCCATGACAGGACCTACACCCTGAATCCCTGGGCAAGAGCTATGGCAAGTTTGGATTTTATGAAGTTGTTCTCCTTACGCAGTTGCCCGATCTCGAACTGCTGCATGCGCACGGTCTCCACTAGATCACCCTGGCTAAGGACTCCGCTGGAAAGCAACTCTTCCACATAACCTACCTTGGCCTCGAAATCCAGTTCAGCCTCGGAATCGGCCGCACTGAAGCTGTCATCGAGGTATTCGGAATCATAGGTCTCCTCATCATCTGCCTCGGTGGACAGGATCTTGTCGGCAATCCGGTAGATGCCCTGGGACAGTATGGCCTGCGGTTTGTATCTGATGATGGGGATACGGCTACCCTGGGCTACATCCTGAAGGCCGTCCCGGTACAGGACGCCCAGGTGCTCAAGGTCCATTCCCAGGTACTCGCGGCAGGATCTGCGGATCTTCTGTGCCTTCTCGGCATCTTTCGGATCCTCGAGCATGTTCATGATGAGGCGTGGCGAGAAACGGGCCATCCTGCGGTCAAATTCAGCTCTGCTGTCAGGATCAGCCTCCGCCACCCTGCCGAGTATCTCTGGCACATAAACCCTCTGGAGCGAGGCACCGTCCTTGCGCAGGGATTCCAGAATGACCCGTGCTCTGGACTTTGGCTTGAAGCTATCCCACATCAGCCTGAAAACAGCATTCTTGAGGAAAAGGTAGCCGTTCAGGGTGGCGGTCAGTGTTGGAGCGGTCACCACCAGCCCACGACCGGAGAGGAGAAAAAAATCCAGAATATTGGTACCGGTGCCGGCACCCAGATCCAGAACCAGATAGTCTGCATCGGGAATGGCCAGGAGATGCTTGGCCAGTTGGACCTTCTGTCTGGCGGGGATGTTTGCCAGTCCGGGTATCTCTGCATCTCCTGGTATGAAACGCAGGTTGGGGTATTCGGTGGGGTATATTATTTCCGGAAAGTCTATTTTGGCACCGGACAAGTAGGTACCCAGGCCATGCTTCGGGACGGTAAAACCGAGTATGAGATGGAGATTGGAACCACCAAGGTCAAGATCCGCAAGGACTACCCGCTTGCCCGCCTGGGCAAGGGCTATGGATAGATTGGCTGCGACCAGGGATTTGCCCACGCCGCCTTTGCCGCTGGCAATAGGTATGACCCTCATGTCACTCCACCTCCACGACATCATGCCCGACCGGTACATCCCGCTTGCCATCCAGCCGCTCTACCGGGAACTTGTGGAAAAGCAGAACCAAGGCAGCTATGAGGTCCCAGAGCACTACAAACCCCAGACCGGCAAGGACGGACGTTCCAGGCTGCAACGACTCTCCTCCTATCCCCGCCAGGAGGGGTGCGGCGACCAGAGCCGCAAAGACAGTGACAGCCTTGCCTACCAGCAACAAGGGCTGGTACGACCCATATCTGGCCGGATCCATGGCAAGGAAGAAAAAAGCCGCACCGAACATGAGGTTTGGGGCAACCATGAAACGCAGTACCTGGGGAGGATAGCCGGACAATATCTCCTCCAGAATCCAGGCAAGGGTAAAATACCTGAGGACCTCGAAGCCCGCGAAGGCGTAAAATGGAGATATTCGTTTCATTTCGTCCATCAGTGTACTCGCCGCCCGAGACTGGAGTCAAGCTTGCATGCTTGCGTGGATATCATTCACGTTGACAGGAAGGGCATGGATTGTGGATATTCCATGGTATGAACCAAGCGAACAACCGGAAGCGCGACCGTTTCGCGTGGAGCGCCGTTGCGGTACTCGTGGTTGTCTGTTCGGCATTGTCTTTCAGCACCGCCGGGGCTTATGCCCAGGGTGCCGGAAAAGATGCCAGCCAGCAATACATACCGCTGCTCCAGCAAGCCTTCAATTACATACTCGAAAATTTTGTCGACGAGGTTGATCCCCTCGTCCTTTACGAAGGGGCCATGCAGGGCCTGTTCGACGCCCTGGGAGATCCGTATTCATCTTTCCTTACCGAAAAAATGATGAGTGACCTTACGGACACCACCACCGGCAAGTTCGGCGGGCTTGGCTTGTATATAGACAAACCAGTGGCAGATCCCAAAAAACCGGATAAACGCCTGTATGTCGATATAGTCTCTCCCATCGAGGACACTCCGGGCTGGCGTGCTGGCATCTTGCCTGGAGACCAGATCACCCATATCAATGGCGAGCCTACTGAACCCCTGGTGATGGACGAGGTCCTGAAGCGTCTGCGAGGCGAACCAGGCACTACGGTGACCATCACCATACTCCGGGGAACCAACCTCACCTTCCAGGAAACCCTTACCAGGGCCATGATAGAAATCCCGAGTATCAAGCGAGAAATGCTGCCCGACGGCACCGCTTATCTACGTATCATCGAATTCTCGCCACAGACTGTTGTAAGGGTACGTGAGGCCCTGGAATGGTTCAAGTCACAGAAGTACACCGGTCTTGTCATAGACCTGCGGAACAATCCCGGCGGTCTTCTACAATCGGTGGTTCAGGTGGCTGACCTTTTCCTGCCCCGTGGGGTGATCGTGTCCACAAAATCCCGGAACATCCAGGAAAACGTGGTCTACTCGGCCAAGCAGGCAACCCTGGTAGACGCCGACCTGCCGATAGTGGTACTCATCAACAAAGGATCGGCGAGTGCATCAGAAATACTGGCCGGTGCCCTGAAGGACAACAAACGTGCCTACCTGATTGGCGAGAACAGCTACGGGAAGGGCTCGGTCCAGCTGGTTCTGCCATTGGGAGAGACAGGCTTCAAGCTGACCATGTCACGTTACTATACCCCAAGCGATGCCAATATCGACAAGATCGGCATCGCTCCCGACCTCGAGGTCAAGGAAACGGAACTGACTCCTGAACAGGAAGCGTCACTGTCGGAACTCATAGACCGCGACGTGTTCGGGACTTTTGCCCGGGAGAAGCCGAATGCCAGCGCAGCCGAAGTCGAACTGTTCGTACAGGGTCTACGGGCTGCCGGCTCCCCACTTACCGAAAGGGTTCTGACCAAGATGCTGCGCAATCAACTACAGCGTACAAGCATAGTTCCTGCATACGACCTCGATTTCGACATCCAGCTCAAGGCAGC
>MIBM01000046.1:0-5082 GCA_001830645.1 Spirochaetes bacterium RIFOXYC1_FULL_54_7 | reverse complement strand
AGCACCCTTTCGGTGCGGGACCTCCAGGCTGCAGCTCTTGATGTCCTGCCCTGACCGAAGGGCACAATGCGGCAATTCGTACTCCCACCGTCATGGGACGGTGGGTCATCCTTGGTTGTTTCGGGCAAGGAAGCAAGACGCCTGACTGCTGTGCTTCGTCTGGGACCGGGGGATTCATTCCCGGCACTGGCGCCGGACGGGTCGGGATACACCTGCACTGTCCAGGAATCCGGGGCAGGAAGGGTACTGCTGTCACTTGTTCCATCCAGCAACAAGTCTGCCCATCCGCCTACATACCGCCCGGACATCAGAGCTGGAACAAGCAGTGCACATGCACCCCATGTGTATACTCCCAGGACAGAAGCAGCCGGGACAGGGGCGACCATAGAGCAGGATCCGGCTGTATCCATCCCTCCCATATTCCTGGGTGTGGGTCTGCTGAAAGGCTCCAAACTGGATGAGGTGGTCAGGGCTGCGACAGAGGCTGGCGTTGCTGCCCTGATACCCCTTGAAACAGATCGATCAATGCCCAAAGGCGGGTTCAGCTCCAGACTGGAACGCCTCAGGCGCCTTTCACGTGAGGCTATTGGCCAGTCAGGGTCCACCATCCCTACAAGGGTGGAACAGGTTATGCCTCTCCATCGGTTCATTGAAGAATACAATCCTGCAGTCCGCAGCAGCCTGGGCCTTTATTTCCATGAGACTCCCCTTGCGGAGTCTTCCATCCACCGCTATTGTACACCACGGATGCAGGCGGTATTTGCCTGTGTCGGTCCCGAAGGCGGGTTCTCCGGTTCAGAGACCACTGCCCTGAACGAGGCGGGATTCCGCCCGGCCTGGCTCGGTCCTGCAGTCCTTAGGGCCGAGACCGCGGCGATTTTCGCCATCGCATCGATACGCATCATCTGCCTGGAGCGAACCTCATGGTCCACAAGCGAGTACAGAGAATAAGCATACTCAAGGTTCCCGTTGATATTGTCGCTCCCGAAGACCTCGAAACGGTTGTCCAGGCCATGTACTCAAGCGGCAAGAACCACCAGGTCATACTGCTTTCCCTTGCGGATCTCATGCGGGCCAGACGTTCCGGGGAATTCCGCACCATGCTGTCCGGTGCCAGCCTGGTTTTGCCAATTTCATTGCCTATCATCAGGGCAGCAAAATTCCTGAAGCGTCCCCTCCCACAGCGGTATGAACCCTTCGATTTCATTATCCGGCTATTATCAATCCTGGAACAATGGAATAAATCTGCCTACCTCTTCGGCTCATCGCCCAGGAGTCTGCTCAAAGCCGAGAAGAACATCAAGGCTACTTTCCCGGGCCTGCACATAGTGGGACGCCATTCAAGCCTGGTCAACCGCACCTTCATGCCAAAGGTCATAGAGGCCATCCGGAAAGCCACCCCCACGCTGCTTCTTGCAGGCAAGGGCATCCCTGGTGGAGAGCGGTGGATACCCCGCAATCTCAAGCACTTCAATGCTGGCATACATCTGTGGTGCTCCGATGTCTTTGATGTCTTTGCGGAACGCAGGCAACGCCCTTCGGAGGGTCTTTTCGCTTCCGGCATGGAATGGCTACACTACCTTCCACGCCATCAACTCCATGTCTTCCGCTTCCTGACCCTGTTCCGCTTCAAAATCCTGGTACTGTGGTACCGGATACGACATCTTTAACATACTGCTGAAAATCGCGGATGCGATTGTTCAACCACATGCTGGCACTCGATCCTTGTATTTATTATAGTTGGGGACATCGACTCTGGGTCGAGTCACCCGCCTGGCATGAGGCGGTCATCGCATTGCATGCTATCCGCTACCAAATCCACCGGAGGAACAACGTACAATGAAACGAAATCCATCACTGCTTGCCACGGGATTGATGATCATCATGGCCATGGCATCCTGCGTTTCCACGCCCACCAACGATTCCACACAGACGGACACCACCGCCGGGTTACCCAGCCAGGCAAGCGAGCCAGCACCCTTGGCCGAAGCACTCCCTGCCAGCGAAGCCCCGGCAGTTGCCGGGAAGCCGGTACCCGTACTCAAGGAGCGCACCGAGGAGTACCAGGTCCCTGTAGTCCTCAAGGAGACCAAAGCTTTTGCCGACGGCGTGGTGGACCAGATAATGGAGAACACCTGGTCTCAGGATTATTCCCGCATCATCTCAAGCCTCATACGCAAGCCTTCCATCCCGGAACCGGCTGGGAAGACAAGTTATGAATACAAAAACGGAATCCTGGCTATACGGGTCAACTACGGTCCCGATGGTGCAGTGCAGAACCGTTTGGCTTTTGACTACGATGCCAAAGGCCAGCTTGTCAGGGAGACCATGGCTGATGGCAAAGGTGTAGTACAGTCGGTCTCGGAATGGTCATGGGAAGATGGCCGCAAGGCGGAATGGAAGGTTCTGGACCCCAAAGGTCTTGTTCTGGCACGGACTCTTTACCGTTACCAGGATGTGCAACTGGCAGAACTGCTCATGAGTGACGGTGCCGGCAACAACACTGGCAGGGCAGGATACCGCTACAACGACGATGGTGTGCTCGTTGGCATACAGTACTTCAGTGCTGCTGGAACCCCGCAGGACCGTATCGAGTATGTCATCGAGGCCGGCTTGCCTGTCCAGGAGAAATCTTTCCGTACCGACGGCAGGCTTGAACGCAGCAGACTCTATGACTATGGGTCCGAGGGACAGATCCTGAAAATGACCCTGACCGACGCCTCCGGGCGGCCTCGGGAATCAACAAGCTATGAATATGCCTTCCGCACCGAAACGCGGACGGTGTCCTACTACGAATAACACAGTCTTTTACTACAAATGACGGGCCTGGCCCGGAAGGATTGATCCATGAAGCCACTTGTTCCGTTCTTGATCGCTCTTGCCATGCTGGCCGCTGTGCCTGCCCGGACTTCAGCCAATGAGACCGTCCGCGTCTACGGGATCATAATGGAGTCGGCGGAGACGGTACAGCAACGATATGCGGTAGCCCTCAGCATGGCCGCCCTGAATGATCCTGATGCAGCAATCTATGCCCTCGATGCCTTGGATTGGGTTCTGACAAACAGAAGCACTATCCGCGCTGGCTCCGAACGCGAGCTGTACGAACGGCTCTCCCAGGTTCTGGTGAAGAGCCTCGGCGACTGGCGTTATACAAACGCGGCAGCCTCGGTGATGCGCGTGGTGGATGACTCTACCGACCCCCTTTCAAGGTCGGAAGCACTGATAGCCCTTGGATCCATGCGGGCTACTGAATATGCCGAGAAAATCGCGCTGATACTGCGGGACCTCAACCTGGCACCAACAGCCGATCGCGATGCAGGTGAAAAACTGGCCTATGGCAGCATACTGGCCCTGGAACGCATGCGTTCTCCTCTCGGTTTTGCACCCCTCTTCTTTGCAAGCGAAGGCTGGTACTCCCGGAGGGTCCGTGAACAGGCGGAGCGGTCCCTTCCACTTGTACTGGATGACCCGACCGAGGCGGTGGCCGAGATCATAGAAAAGGAATCCCTGGAGCGCAAGATCCGCGCCTTTGACCTTCTCATGCGTTCCAGAGCAGCGGATGAAAGCAAGATCCGTACCGCCGCTTCCGCACTCTCACGGGGAATTACCCTGTCTCCGCGCAACAAGGCAGAAGAAACCCTCCTTTCCGATCTACGCGTCCGTTCCATGAATGCCTTGGTGTCTCTGGGAGACCGCAGTGGCAACTCGTCGGCTGACTTCAACGAGGCATACCGGATAGGCGGAATTGACGAGAAACTGGTAGCCCTCCGCGCCATGGGAGCCACTCGTTCGGTGGAATCCGCCCGTTTCCTCCGTGACATCATCATAGACCTGGATGGTGTCCACCGCCGTGGCCTGGTAGACAACACCAGGGAAACCCTGATGCGCGCAGCCCTGCAGAACGCAGCGGTAAATGCCAGAAAAGAACTGGCGCCGGCACTGCAGGCAGTCAGCCTGAACCAGGGCTGGTCGGGAGGCATCCTGAACCTGGCAGCCATAGCACAGAAGGCCTTGCAGTAGATCCAGCAAATCTGCAGAGGCACATCCACGGAGACAGGAGGCACTATGAACGCGTACGGGAAGAGGCGGCACAACCTGGCTGACAACTTGGCCGGACGGGGTCTGGCCATGGCCATGTTCGAGGACACCGAGGGCCGGCGGGATCCATCCATACGCTACTTCTGCGGACATCCTGGGGATGCCCTGCTGTTCATAGCCTCCGACGGCCGATCGATGCTGGTTCCCTGGGATATGAACATGGCCACCGCCATGGCCAGCATCGAAACGATCGAAGCCTACACCGATTTCGAACGAACCCCTTACAAAGCCATGGCAGGAGCCATAGCCCGACTTGGCATCAAAGACGGCGCCAGAATAGACCTGCCATCGGTTACCCCCTATCCCATGTACATAAACTATGTGGAAGCCTGCCCGGACCATGACTTCGAATGCAGCGAAGACAGTTCGGCAAAGACAGCTGCTGCCATGAGGGCAGTGAAGGACGAGGCCGAAATTGCGGTGTACCGCAAAGTCTCGGCCATAACCGACAAAGCCATGGATGCCATGGAAAAAGGCGTACGGGCTGGCACCTTGGCCACCGAGCTGGATGTCGCCCTGTTCATAGAACGCTTCCTCCGTGAAGAAGGCTGCGAGAGGACAGGGTTTGAAACCATTGCCGCCGGCCCGTCACGCAGCTTTGGCATCCATGCCTTCCCTTCATATACAGCCGCGCCTTTTGCAAGCGATGGCCTGTCCATACTGGACTTCGGGCTTGTCTATGAAGGCTATACCTCGGATGTGACCATGACCTTTGTCAGAGGCAAACTTGCGGGCAAGCGAGCTGAAATGGTCGACCTGGTCCAGCAGGCCTATACGGAAGCCGTGGCCATGTGCGGTCCAGGCGTGAAGAGCCGGAACATAGCCCTCAGGGTTGATGCCATCTTCTCGGAGAAGGGCTACACCATGCCCCACGGACTCGGCCACGGCGTAGGACTTGAGGCCCATGAGATGCCCGCCGTGCGCAGCAGGGCAGACAACGACTGGACCCTGGTGCCAGGACACATAATAACCATAGAGCCAGGC
>MIBM01000045.1 GCA_001830645.1 Spirochaetes bacterium RIFOXYC1_FULL_54_7 | reverse complement strand
AGGCACCTTGGGTGCGGTGGGCGTGAACTGGTACCGTTTCCGGCTCCGCGGTTACCTGCGGACCATAACCTTCCTGCCCATGATCCTGCCGGAGATCATCATTGGTGTATCACTGCTGGTATTTTTCTCCGGTATGGGATTGAAGCTGGGCTTGTTCACGGTTTTCATTGCCCACACGTCCTTCAATCTGCCCTTCGTGTTCCTGTTGGTATTGGCCAGGCTGGAGGAGTTCGATTTCTCCATAATTGAGGCGGCCCGTGACCTTGGAGCCAGCGAGAAGCAAACCTTGTTCAGGGTGATACTGCCCATCTCCATGCCAGGCATAATCTCCGGCTTCCTGACCGCGGTTACCTTGTCATTGGAAGACTTCGTGATTACTTTTTTCGTGACCGGGCCGGGAGCCACCACCCTGCCGCTGTTCGTCTATTCGGCCATACGCTTCGGTGTGTCGCCGGTGATAAACTCCCTGTCGGTGGTCATGATCCTTGGCACCGTGCTCCTGTCGTGGTCCATGCGAAATTTCCTTAAGTACATAGCGGTAAAATAACCGCAAAGCTGGCCTGCCCCGATGGCTTGTGCTTTTTGGAGGCAGCGCCACGCACCCCGTTTCAAGGAGGAATCCGATGAGGAAGACCCTATCAGTTCTAGCGGTTCTGGCCGTGGCCGTCCTTGCCCTGTCGTGTGGCGGCGGCGCCAAGCAGTTGTACCTGTACAACTGGACGTACTACATTCCCGAAGATGTGGTAAAGGATTTCACCAAAGAGACCGGCATCAAGGTCATAGAGGACTCCTATGCATCCAACGAGGAGATGTACAGCAAGCTGGTAGCCGGTGGTTCAGGCTACGATCTTGTGGTGCCTTCGGGTGACTATGTGTCCATAATGATAGCTGACGGTTTTGTGGAGCCGGTTGACCTGTCCAAGGTTCCAAATTACAAGAACCTGGATCCCAAGGCGCTGGCGCGCATCAAGTTCGATCCGGGCAACAAGTACAGCGTGCCCTACATGATGGGTGCTGCGGGTATTTCCGTGAACACTACCAAGGTGAAGGATTTCGAGAAGAGCTGGAGCATATTCGAGCGGACCGACCTGCAGGGTCGCATGACCATGCTGGACGACATGCGCGAGGTCCTGGGCGGCGCTTTACGCTACCTTGGCTACTCGGTGAACGAGACCGATCCTGCCAGGCTGGAGGAGGCCAGGCAGGTGGTGGAGCGCTGGAAGCCCAACCTGGTCAAGTTTGATGCCGAGGCTTTTGCCAAGGGCTTTGCTGCCGGCGAGTTCTGGGTGGTCCAGGGCTATGCGGAGAATGTGTTCCTGGAATACGAGGAGAGCCGCTATGGTGAAGTAGCCTTCTTCTTCCCCAATGAAGGCATGTCGGCATACATGGACAGCTTCTGCATACTCAAAGGTGCCAAGAACGTCGATGAAGCCTATGCCTTCATCAATTTCATACTCCGGCCGGACATAGCAGCCAGGATAGCCGACTACCTGATGCTGCCCTCTCCCAACGTACCTGCCAGGGATCTGGTGACGGTGACCCCCAACTACAGCTTCGAGGATCTGGATGGTGCCGAGTTCAAGGAAGACCTTGGCCGTGATACCCTTCAGCTGTACAATGATGTATGGCGCAGGATACGGGTAGGCAACTGATCCGCTGTCAATGTTGACTGCAGTAATTCAGGATGGATGAATGCAGGGGCTGCCGGGAGAGTCGTAAGGGCTTTCCAGGCAGCCCTTTTCATTGCACCTCGAACTCCAGGCCGTCGTAACCCGGGGCAACGGGAAAGGGCAGGGCAGAAGCCGTACAGAGACCTTCCAGCTGGGCGTGGGTCTGGTCGTGGCAGAGATGGGTCAGGAACATCCGCCCGGGCATCAACTTTCGACCCAGAGCAAAGGCCTGCTCGGTGGACAGGTGGGTGGGATGCTCCCGGGGCCGCAGGGCGTCCAGGATGAGGGTATCAAGACCTTCCAGCAGGGCCATTGATGCCGGTGGTATGTGGGAGCAGTCGGTGAGGTAGGCCAGCCTGTCTATGCGGTAGCCGTAGACCAGCCTGGCGCCGTGCATGATTGGTATGGGAAGTATGTCCAGCCTGCCGATGCGTATGCCCCCGGCCGGGATTACCTGGAGGTCCAGCCTGGGCTTGCCTCCCCCGATCTGTCCGGATCCGAAGGCGTAGGAGAAGCGTAGACGGAGTTCCGCAACGTCTGCTTCCGAAGCCCAGATGGCCAGGGGATTCCCGCGGGTCAGGGGGCGCACATCGTCCAGACCATGTACGTGGTCGGCGTGGGCATGAGTAATGAGCACCGCATCCAGCCTCTGCAGGCCCGCAGCCAGGCCTTGCAACCTGAACTCTGGACCAGCGTCGACCAGGATACTCTCCCCAGCAGCGTCGTCCCTGTCACCGCGTATCAGCAGGGATGTGCGGTAGCGGCGGTCACGCGGGTCGGTCGAGGTGCAGACCGGGCAGGCACAGCCCAGGACAGGCACACCGTGGCTGGTACCGGTACCCAGGAAACGTACCCTCATGGTCTGTCGGTGGTGGCTTGATTGCCGAGAAGAGGCGGTTCAAAGCGGGCCGAGGCAGGCATGCGTACCAGTTTCACATACTCATATGAACTGGAGCCTAGCATGCGGTCCAAGCTGGTCTCCTCGGCACTCTCGAATACCGCCACCTTGAAGATGCCGTCGGTGTCGAAGTAGGGGAAGAGCGCTGCTATGTGGAAGTAACGTCTTAGCCTGGGTGGCTCCTGGTCCCGCGCGTTGAACTGCGCCAGGTAGAAGCGC
>MIBM01000044.1:12158-14509 GCA_001830645.1 Spirochaetes bacterium RIFOXYC1_FULL_54_7 | reverse complement strand
TCGGTGGACCATTCCACATTATGGCCTTCGTCCAGGGCGTCTATGCATGGCTTCTCTATATCCAGGCTGTCGTTCTCCTGAACGGTCTTCAGTTCGAATACCCGGGAGCCTGCCAGCCAGGCGGCCACCAGGTTGGGCGAGCTCTGGGTGTGCGGGCCTGCTGCCGGCCCTATGGGCAAGCCGAGTTTAAGCCCGTTCACCTTGAAGCCCGGGGAACCTGCCTCCATATCCAGAATACGTTTTACTGCAATAGCCGGAATGTCATACGCGCTGCCCCTGGCAGCCCATTCGCCGACTATGCGGGCCATAAGCTCGCTCATCGGCAGTGCTTTCATTATCTTGCTCACCGGTACCCCCATGTCAGTTGTTTTCCGTGTCCCAGAGGGGCCACAATGCGGCCGTCAGAGGCTATGCCATCCACGATGCTATCCGCTGTTGCATGTTCCCCTGGTGTTGCTGCCTCGGGGTTTGTTGCAGTTCCTTTTGCGGCTTCAAGGCCGGGAAGGCTACCTTTTTTCCTGCCATCCCAGACCAGGCGTCCCCGTACAAGGGTGGCTAGAATTTTCCCATCCAGGCTCATGCCCTCGAAGGGCGTAATGGTGCCCTTGCTCAGCAAGTCCTTGCCTTTGACCACATGCTTTGCCTTTGGATCGACGAGTACCAGGTCGGCATCCATGCCCACTGCCAGCGCGCCTTTGCGTTCCGAGAGCCCATAACGTGCCGCGGCCGCACCAGAGACTGCCCGCAGGAAGGATTGCAAAGACAGCCTGCCTGCCTTGTAGCCCTGGGAATACACATAGTGGAACAGGGTGCCTGTACCCGGTATGCCGCCGTAATCTGTCCAGGGTGAGCCGGTATTCTTCTCCGCCTCCGGAGCCGGGGCGTGGTCGCTGGTCACAAAGGCTATGGAGCCGTCTTCCAGGAGCCGCCAGAGCTGTTCCGCCTGCTCCCTGCCCTTTACCGGCGGGGCTGTCTTCAGGGACGAACCCTTGTCTGCAAAGTCTTCCCGGCTGAAGGCCAGGTAATGGGGACAGGTCTCGCAACTGCCCCCAGGGGTTCCGGGCAGGCCAGTGGCCGCCAATACCGCCGCACTGGCGGTGCCCACATGAACTATGTGCACAGAAGCTGCCTGCTTCCCTGCGCTGGCCAGGGCTCCTGCCACGGCTGCCAGTTCGGACGATTCGGGGCGGGAGTCCACGTAGTCGTCCCAGCTCGCTTCCCTGCCTTCCAGGTTGGAGCGCTCGTGCATGGCCTTGGTCGCAGGCAGTACTATCCCGGCATCCTCGGCATGGAGCAACAGTAGCCTACCCAGTTCCGCCGCCTTGGCCGCAGCCCGGCCGAAGCCGTAATGGTCAACCGCGGTAAAGGTATCCATGCCGGAAACGAAGTAGCACTTGTAGCCCACCACATAGGGGGCAAGGGCAGCCATGTCCCCGGCCAGGGCCTGTTCCAGGTGATTGCCGGAAACGCCGGCAAACAAGGCATAGTCAACCACGCTGTGCTGGCCTATGGCTGCCAGCTTTTCCTTGAGGTTGGCCACCGTGGTAACCGGCGGCAGGGAGGTGCAGGGCATGTCTATCACGGTGGTTACCCCGCCCCTGGCCGCGGCCATGGAACCGTGGGCAAAGTCTTCCCGATGGGTAAAGCCGGGTTCATCGAAGTGTACATGGGGATCGATGGCACCGGGAAACAGCTCCAGGCCGTTGGCGTCCATCTCGCTTTCGCTTGCCTTGGGTTCCAGATGCGTGGAGATGGCGGTGATGCGCTCACCCTCGATACGGACATCCCGTTTCAGCAGGTGTTCCTCGCCAGGCAAGGCGCAGTGGGCGTTCCTGATTATCATGAATGATCCTCCGCAAGGAAGTTCATGGCCTTTTCAGGGGTCATCGGAATGTCGAAGAAGGCCGGTTTGCCTGGCCTGGCAGCCTTCAAGGCGTCCATCACCGCAAAATAGCCGGCCAGACCGTACATCAGGGGCGGCTCGCCTACGGCCTTGGAGTTGGCCACCGCATTGGGGTTGGGTCGCTCGAAGAACTCCACGTCCATCCTGGGCATGAAGTGCCCATCCGGCAGCTTGTAGGTGGATAGGGTGTCTGAAAGGAGTCTGCCTGAGTCGTCGAACTTCAGCTCCTCCAGGGCTGCCCATCCCAGGCCTTGGGCAAATGCGCCTTCTATCTGGCCAAGGTCTATGGTCCTGTCTATGGGTATGCCCGAATCGTGGACCATGATGGCATCGTCAAGCTGGTAGCTTCCCCGGAGGGTATCCACCGTGGCAGTGATCACCGTACAGCCGTAGACATGGTAGCGGAAGGGAGAGCCTTTCTCGGTAGCCATGTCGAAGCTTAGACCCG
>MIBM01000044.1:10534-12107 GCA_001830645.1 Spirochaetes bacterium RIFOXYC1_FULL_54_7 | reverse complement strand
CCCAGACAACTTCGGCGAAGCTCAGGCCCAGCCCGGTCCACGAAGCCTTCTGTACTCCCAGTTTGCGGGCCGCAAAGCCATCCAGGCGGTCGCGGATTTCCAGTGCGGCCACCTTGGCGGCCATGCCATTTATGTCGGCTCCGGTACTTGCAGCGGTGGGCATGGTATTGGCTACTGTGCTGGTCCTGGTGCTTTCCACCCTGATGGCGTCCAGCGGGGCACCCAGGGTGTCTGCCACGATGATGGCCATCTTGCGTGCCACACCCTGGCCCATCTCTATGGCTCCGGTGCTTACCCCGACCGAACCGTCGTTGTACACATGGACCAGGGAGCCTCCCTGGTTCATCATCAGCTTGGTGAAGCTTATGCCGAAACAGAGGGGGAAGAAAGCTGCACCGCGCTTGAGCAGGGTGTTTGCGGCATTGAAGTCTGCAATTTCCATCTGAAGTTCCGGCCAGCGGGCTTTTTCAAGACACCGGGCAACGGTAGCCTCGGCCCTGGCGTCCACCACGGGCATGCCGTAATGGAAGGTGTCGCCTTCTTTCAGCAGGTTCTTCAGGCGAATCTTGGAGGCGTCCATTCCCAGGGCCTCGGCAGCCCTTTCTATGGCCGATTCTATGACAAAGAAACCCTGGGGGCCGCCAAAGCCCCTGAAGGCGGTAAAAGGCACCAGATTGGTCCGGCACATGTGGCCGGTTACCTTCACATTGGGTATGTGGTAAGCCCCTGCCCCATGGAAGAGTGTGCGCGGGATGATGGCTGGGGACAGGTCCGTAGCGGCACCGGAGTTCTGGTAGTAGGTGGCTTCGAAGGCCAGTATCCTGCCATCCGCCGCCACGCCTATCTTGAAGTCAGAAGAGTAGGGGTGGCGCTTGCCTGTGCAGACCATGTCGTCCCGGCGGTTCAGGTAGATCTTCACCGGCTTGCCGGTGAGGAAGGCTCCAAGCGAAGCCAGGCAGGCCCAAAGCGAGGCCTGATCTTCCTTGCCGCCGAAGGCTCCGCCCAGGCGCCGGGTTTCAACCTCTACCAGGTTCATGGGCACGCCGAGTACCCTGGCTACTATTTTCTGCACTCCCGATGGATGCTGGGTACCGGAGATCATGCGGACCCCGCCACCGTCGTCCGGCCAGGCCAGGGTGCCCTGGGTCTCCAGGTAGACGTGTTCCTGGCCGCCGGAGTCAACCCGGCCTTCCACCACCACCGCGCAGTCCTTGTAGGCGGCCTGGGGGTCTCCCATACGCTGGGTCCGGGGCGACAGTATCACCTGGCCTTTGGCATAAGCATCCCGGGGATCAACCACCGCGGGCAGTTCTTCCTTGCCGGCTATGGTCACCAGGGCTGCGGCCCGTCTGGCCAGACTACGGCTGGAAGCCAGCACCAGGGCCAGCACCTCTCCCCGGTAATGCCACTGCCCGTCTGCCAGCATTGACTCGTCCATCACTGCGGTGCCAAGCTGGTTCTCCCCGGGAATATCGGCAGCGGTGAACACCCTCACCGAGAGATCAAGGGCCAGAGCCCTTGCTACATCCAGGGACTTGAAATGCCCATGGGCGCAGGGAGAAGGCACCACCGC
>MIBM01000044.1:6506-10517 GCA_001830645.1 Spirochaetes bacterium RIFOXYC1_FULL_54_7 | reverse complement strand
CGGGTTCGGGCATATCGTCCAGGTATACGGTCTTGCCCAGTACATTCTGTATGGAATCAGGGTTGCGTATCATTTGAAGAGTTCCTCCTCAAGCTTCAGTTGGGGCCAGAGTCGGATGAAGTGGGCCCAGGCAAAACGCTCCATCAGTCGCCTGCGGTAGGCAGAGCTGCCGCGTACGTCGCCGATGGGGGAACCGGCCTGCATGGCCATACTGCCGATTTCCCTGGCCAAAGCGGCTGATGGCTTCTTGCCTGTCAGGGCAGCCTCGATATCCTGCAATCTGAGGGGCACGGGGGCAACGCCGCCGGCAGCGTAACGGGCCGCTGTTATGGTCCCGTCCGGGCCGAGGGTAAGGCCGATGGCTGAGTTCACCGTGGCTATGTCCAGCCTGGCCCGCTTGGCCGCCTTCTCGAAGTTGAACAGTACCGGCTGGGCGGGAATGAGTATGGATCTGATACGTTCTCCGGGCTCCAGGTCGATTTTCTTGTAGCCCAGGAAGAACTCCGGCAGGCTTACATATCTGGTGCTGTCCTTGCCGTCCGGAGCGTTGGGGTTCCCGGAAGCCTCGATGGAGGGTCCCTCGCTGTAGGCGGCGCGCAGTTCCAGCCTGGCATCCAGGGCTATTAGTATGGCCGTCATGTCCGCAATGGGTGAGGCGTTGGCTATGTTGCCTGCCAGGGTAGCCCGGTTCCGGATGGGCGGGGAGGCTATGTCCCTCTCGAAGCGTTCGATGCCTGGAGCAACGGCCTGCACCGCGGGAGAGTTGAAGAAGTCTGTGGCGGTAACGCCTGCACCCAGGCTCACATACCGCTTGCCCTCCAGTTCCCGGGTGCCTATGGCCCTGGCCTCTGCTTCCGATCCGGTAAAGTAGAGGGACAGTCCCTCATCCGGATCCGGATTCCGTACAAAGTAGTCGGTGCCGCCGCCAATGGCTGGTGCCCTGGCCAGGATGGCATTGCTGCCAGTACTGGCCTGGTTGCCGGCGCTGGTCGGGGTACCTGGATGGCTGCCTGCTGGCCGACCGATCGAGGCCGGTGGATCGCTCATGAAGGCTGCCAGGCTTGCAGGCAAGACGCCACACTTACTCAGTGCCTGCAGGCGAGGGGTCAGACCCTGGGGTAGTCCTGAGAACTCTTCCGCCAGCCGGGAGGCCGCCCGGCGTATCGAACCATAGCCGGTACAGCGGCACAGGTTGCCTTCAACAGCCGTCATGGCAGCCACCGCGTCTACCTTGTCGCCTGAGATCAGATATTCTGTCAGCGCCAGAATGAAACCAGGAGAGCAGAAGCCGCACTGACTGGCTCCCTCGTCCAGCATGGCCTCCATTACCGGAGTAAGACCGGCGCTGGCAAGGCCTTCTATGGTGATGATGTGCCTGCCGTCCAGCTCTCCCATGGCCAGGGTGCAGGATGTCACGGTCTGCCATTCCACCTGTCCTGCGGCATCACGGCCACCGAACATGACCAGACAGGCTCCGCAATCGCCTTCGCGGCAGCCTTCCTTGGTGCCTTTGAGGCCTGCCTCGTTGCGTATCCAGTCCAGAGCCAGGGCTTCGTCCCTGACGGGTAACTCGTACAGGCGTTCGTTCAGCCTGAAGCGGATGCTGCGTTTCATGGGCGTTCCTTTTTTTTCTGGATCAATGGCGGCGTGTGGTGTAAAGCTAGGGGTGTAAAGCCGGGAAGGCCGGAACATCGATTCCGGATAATGTGCAAACCATAAGTGTAAATCCCTATGTGCCGGGAATCAACGGCAGAGCGTGAGAATCCTGACTGTTTTACACGGGGGGTGGGGTACCGGGGGCGCCGCCGGATACGGCCGGACCATATCAAGGCCCTCTGAACAGCGGTACCATTTCGAACTTTGCAACGTCGACCAGACCCTTGTCGGTAATCTTCAGTTCAGGAATTACCGGCAAGGCCATGAACGACAGGGTCATCAAGGGTGAGTCACCAGGGACATCCTCCGCAGCAAAATACTCTTCGAATCTGGCCAGGTCTTCCAGTACGGAACCGGCCGGACAGTCGCTCATCAGGCCGGCTATGGGCAGGGCTAATTCGGCAACCACTACTTCGCCATCGGTGATGACGAAGCCGCCCTTCATGGCATTCAAGCGCCTTACGGCCTTGAAGATGGAAACATCGTCCATGCCAGCCACTATCATGTTGTGTGAATCATGGCTGACGGTTGAGCCTATGGCACCGCGCTTCAGCTTGAGGCCCCGGATGAAGCCCTTGCCTATGTTTCCGGAGCCTGAGTGCCGCTCTATCACAAAAATCTTCAGGATATCCCTGTCCGCATCTGAAACGCACTCACCGTTTACGGTTTTTGGTCTGGCGGAGGTGGATGAGGTGATGATGGAACCCGGGCGGGCCTCGATTATGTTTACCTCGCCGCCTTCGTCGGGAATGCGGAAATCCTTTTCCTCAAGCCATTTCACGTTGACCGAATCGCGCAGGGGAGGCACGCCGTAGCATTCGCTGCCAAAACTGTCGTAGCCTTCCGTGCGGCTGCCGTCTTTGCCTATGAGGATGCCGGACTTGAGGACCAGCTCTGCCCTGAAGTCTTTGGGGTCACTGAAGGCTACCAGATCGGCCAGATAACCGGGTGCCACGGCTCCGGACCTGCGAAGGCCGTAGTACTGTGCCGCATTGTGACTGGCCATGCGCAGGGCATCCATGAAGGGCACGCCGGCCGCTATGAGCACCCGCACCGCCGCATCGATATGTCCTTCATGCACAATGTCGTTGGGATGCCGGTCATCGGTGCACAGCATCATGCGCTGGCAGGTGGCTGGATTCATGGCTGGAACAAGGTTTTCCAGATCACGGGAACCGGATCCCATGCGGGCCATGATCCACATACCCATGCCTATCTTTTCAAGCGCTTCCTTGGCGGTGGTGGCTTCATGGTCGGAGCGTATGCCTGCCAGGGTATACGCCGAGAGATCTTTGCCCGAGAGACCAGGTGCATGGCCGTCCACGGCTTTGCCCGCCTCCCAGAAGGATGAAATCTTGTCCAGCAGCCTGGGGTCTCCCGCCAGCACACCGGGGTAGTTCATCACCTCGCCAAGACCGAGAACGCGGCTTTCACGCACGAAGGGTGCCAGATCGGAGGCAAACAGGCTTGCGCCGGAGGTATCGAAGTGGGTAGCTGGCACGCATGAAGGTGCCATGAGGTAGACTTCCACCGGGAGGCCCTCAGAGGATCGAAGCATCCATTTTATGCCGTCGTGGCCAAGTACGTTGGCTATCTCGTGCGGATCGGCTACAACCGCCACCGTACCCCGGGGCGAGACTATCCTGGCATACTCCGCAGGGGCCAGCAGGCTGGACTCGATGTTTACGTGGGCATCCACCAGACCAGGAGCCAGGTAGCGGCCGTCCATATCCAGGCTTGTCCTGGCACTCAAGCCATCGCCTACACCTACTATATAGCCCTTGTAAACGGAAACGGTGACACCATCGACGACAATGCCGCGGAAGAAATCCACGACCCTACAGTTGAGCAGGTTTATGTCTGAGCGCACGGTTCCGCGCGCCGCGTCGATATAGTCGGAAGTTAGCATGTACCGTTTCTTTACCCGAGGAATCGGGTCTGCCATTCTTGCGCGGAATCCGATCTTTGTCAAATCCCTTTTCATGATTTGACCGGTTTATATGAAGTACCGATACAGTTGCGGCAGCTCTTTTTCAAAAAAAAGGGCTTGCGCAATTAACAAACCGAGCGTACGCTCGACAATAATTGACTAAAGTACTCTCCAGGGATCAGAGATCCTTGATGTGTACCGCAATCATCAATCCAAAGGAGGCCGTAAGGTGGAAAAATTCTTCCAGCTGAAAGCGCACAACACGACTGTCAAGATCGAGATCATGGCAGGTATCACAACCTTCATGACCATGGCCTACATCCTCGCGGTAAACCCCGGCATCCTCAGTGCCGCGGGCATGCCGGCGGGCGGGGTATTCACGGCTACAGCCCTGGCATCCCTGATCGCAACCGTAGTGATGGCAT
>MIBM01000044.1:4667-6486 GCA_001830645.1 Spirochaetes bacterium RIFOXYC1_FULL_54_7 | reverse complement strand
GCTCTGGCACCTGGCATGGGACTCAATGCCTTCTTTGCCTTTGCTGTAGTGCTTGGCATGGGTTACTCCTGGCAACTGGCCCTCACCGCCGTGTTCGTGGAGGGTATCATCTTCATTGTGATGTCCTTCTTCAACATCCGTGAAGCCATCGTCAAGTCCATACCCAAGAACGTCAAGAACGCGGTATCCGTGGGTATCGGCCTCTTCATCGCCTTCATCGGCCTCCAGAATGCCGGCATCGTAATCAACAATGACGCAACCCTGGTCGGCCTCGGCGATGTCACTTCCGGTGGCGCTCTCCTGGCTATCATCGGCTTGGTCATCACCGGCGTGCTTCTTGCCATGAAAGTCAAGGGAGCCTTGCTCATCGGCATCATCGCAACCACTATCATCGGCATACCCTTTGGCGTCACCAGTATCCCCAAAGGCTGGAGCCCAGTCAGTGCACCTGATGCTCCCCTGTTGTTCCAGTTCGATTTCAGCAAACTATTAAGCCCTGATTTCATAGTGGTCCTCTTTACCTTCCTCTTTGTCGACATTTTTGACACCATCGGTACCCTGGTTGGTGTAACCACCCAGGCCAAGCTCACCGATGGCAAGGGTGGCATTCCCAAGGTGAAGCAGGCCCTCATGGCTGACGCCATTGGTACGGTAGCCGGCGCCTGCCTCGGAACCTCCACTGTTACTTCCTATATCGAGAGCGCAGCCGGCGTCGCGGAAGGCGGCCGCACTGGTCTAACCTCACTGACAACCGGTATCCTCTTTGGTCTGGCCCTGTTCCTGTCACCGCTCTTCCTCCTGGTTCCCGGCGCTGCAACCGCTCCGGCCCTTATCCTGGTCGGCTTCTTCATGCTCAGCCCGGTCAAGGACATCGAGCTAACTGACCCCACCGAAGCCATTCCTGCCTTCCTGACTATGCTGATGATGCCCCTCACCTACAGCATTGCCGAAGGCCTGGTATTCGGCATCCTGTCCTATATTTTCCTCAAGGCCATCACTGGCAAGTACAAGGATATCTCGGTCGTAACCTGGGTCGTGGGCGCTTTCTTCATTCTGAAGCATTTGATCTAGGTTCCATGGCTCCTTGAACCGGGATATCCTGGCAGAGGAGCCTTGCACTGTTATTGCAGTACATAGGCCGTCCGACACCAATTGGCAGCGGGCGGCCTTTTTATTTAATCCTGTTTTACAATCTCCTTATCTTCAATCTAGCAGATGGCCCTGGAGGGATGGCAGCAAAACCATCCGATCCAGTTGCGGACAAACCAAGTTGTGTCACTGGTGTACATGCGGTTGGCGTTGCGCTCGGCTTGCGCGTCAAGACTCTTTATTGTAAAACCTTAACCATCATGGAAGTTAAACTGTATCCACGAGAACCAGTTCTCATCGTCGATGACGAAGAGGCTATTCTGCAGCATACCGCAGCGTTGCTTGAGACCTCGGGGATCAATAATCTGGAGACGTGCAGCGAGTCTGGAGCCGTCATCGAACTTCTACGGAAACGGGATTACGCGGCACTTATCCTCGATTTGGCTATGCCACAGCCAAACGGTGAATCCATCCTTGCAATTGCCCGGGAAGAATTCCCTGGCTTGCCTGTCATCATCGTAACAGGAGCGGGGGATATAGGTTCGGCTGTACGCTGCATGAAGGCCGGCGCGACGGATTACCTTGCGAAACCTGTGGAACCGACGCATTTTACGGCAGCTATAAAGCGGTTGCTGGAACTGGGCGAAACCCGTCAGGAATGCGCGGACATCAGGGATTCCCTTTTGAGGGGCGAACTCCGCAAGCCGGAATGCTTTTCTGAGTTGATTGC
>MIBM01000044.1:4012-4651 GCA_001830645.1 Spirochaetes bacterium RIFOXYC1_FULL_54_7 | reverse complement strand
AAAGCGCTTTTCCAGTACGCTGAAGCCATTGCGCCCAGCGCTCGCACGGTACTCATACAGGGCGAAACCGGTACCGGTAAAGAGCTCCTCGCACGGGCCATCCACAGGGCTTCCGGCAGGCCGGGACCCTTGGTCTGCGTCAATATCGCCGGCATCGACGACACGATGTTCTCCGATACGCTTTTCGGCCATACCCGTGGCGCTTTTACCGGCGCACTGGAGGCAAGAAAGGGGCTCCTGGTCCAGGCTGACAGCGGTACGATCCTGCTGGATGAAATCGGAGACTTGCTTCCCGCCTCCCAGGTCAAACTTCTCAGGCTCCTGGAAAGTTCCGAGTTCTTCCCGCTTGGTTCCGACCTGCCCCGCAGGACCGCCGCGCGATTCATCGTATCCACCCATCAGAATTTGGCAACGCTGGTCAAGGAAGGCCGGTTCAGGCGCGACCTCTATTACCGTATCAATGCCTACGAATTGCGGATCCCACCGCTGCGGGAACGCCGGGAGGATATTGCGCCGATCCTGGAGGGCTTCATTGAATCCGCAGCCCGCGAAGCGGGCATCCGCCCCCCACGCTATCCGGTTCAGCTCCCGATACTTCTGGGAACCTATGCCTTTCCAGGCAATGTGCGGGAACTGCGC
>MIBM01000044.1:0-3959 GCA_001830645.1 Spirochaetes bacterium RIFOXYC1_FULL_54_7 | reverse complement strand
TCCTTTTGCAGAAGGTATCGGAGCGGCCTTGGATACCCTCGGCCCCGAGGACGATAGAGATCCGGAAGTTCGCTTCGGCTCCGTGCTTCCGACCCTGCGCCGCGTGACGGACGCACTGGTCAAGGAAGCACTTCTGCGGGCGGAGGGCAACCCCGGCATCGCCGCGGGTCTTCTGGGCATCAGCCGGCAAGCCTTGGCCAAACGGTTGCGGCATCGGGAAGATAGCGGAGCAGAGGCGCCGATCTAGAATAGGTACGGTAACTTGAATAACTTTCGATACCCCCGGCGCGATTCGCTACTTAAAGTACATGAAAGTTCCGTTGGTAACGCTGATCGTAGCCGGGTCTCCGTTGGAGCTCTGACTCACGAATTTTTGCTCCAGCACTCCGCTGAACTCACCCCAGTATTTCGCGCTATCCTGATGGATAGTTATAGTAAAGTGACCTTTAATACCAAAAGTCCTATACCTGTCCTGCGGAACTCCGATAAGTGAGAACCAGTCTTCGACACGCATAGGAGAAATATCTATTTCCGTGTAATCGAAGACAGTCCCGATTGGGATGGTGTAAGTGCCTTCACCCGCGGCTGGGAAGCGGAGGTGCAAGTGATCAACCCTCTCCGACCCGAAATTTAAATAATCGGTAGTAAGTCTGAGATAATCAATTTCGCCGCGTGTTTGATATGCTCCGGACAAACCAAATGGGAAACTGAGACCCCACAACCCGGAGATGCTAGTCGGAGTCGTCCCTGCAACTCCGTTCAACTCCATTCTAAGGAAGTCATACTCCTCAAGGGCTTCGGCAATTACCGTGATCTGGTTTTTTGCGTAACCGAGGGGGGCTATCTCCTTGATCCGGGCTGTAAGCAGCTGAAGACCGATATCGGCCCCGAGTACCCAGGTGAAGCGCGCGTACCCGTCGGAGTCGGTGGTCACCGTGCTCGATACTTCTTCATAGATGAATTCAACTTCGACCCCGGCCAAGGGCACGAGTGACTCGTCCACCACGACCACCTGGACTTTCTGGTCGAGGGCGTTGTTCCGGACTCCCTTCTGTTCGTCCCCGGATATGATCTTTATGCCGCCCTGCACATTGTACAGAAACGCGGTGCCAGCGGAAGAAGAATCGAAACCCTCGATGGACTCGATCTTTGCCGTGCTTTCGCTTTCAGTGGCTTCATGCGAAGTAGTAAAATCTTCGCCTGTTTCAATTAAATCGCTCGTCTCATCAGCTTGAGTTAAGTCGCCCTCAAGGCCAGTCGCAAAAGCTTGTGTTTTCTCATCGAAAAACCTGGCAAAAATGTAATCTCTGACTGATAGGACCTTATCTACAACGAAATGGGTGCGATGCTCAATGAAGGTGTGGAACGCATCATGCAATGAAGACTCGATCCCATCGAGATCCCGCGAACCATACGCAGCAATCGATCTGTATGCACCACTCGATTCGCTCACAAAGAAGCTTGTAATAAGACTCGAAGCCCCGGTTTCCCAGTCGTAGTCATATAGCCGCACCGAAAGGTCTTGACCGGGATTGCTTGCATCAGCCTTGATCAAACGAGGCAGCTTTTCACCCGATCCATCGATCTGATAATAATAGGCTATGCTGTTGTCCTGGTTTTTGAGGAAGTACCCGGTAGTATCACTGCCGCTCCGACGGACCGATAGGCCACGTATTACTCCAATCTGTCCGGAATCGTTAAAAGTTCCCAAGGCAAGTATCTCATCACCTTCTTCAGTGTTTATCATCGCCAAGGGAAGGATGCCGGAGGATGAACCGGCAGGTGGAACATAGTAGACGATCGATGAACCAGTAGGTGTTGGATCGCCGCCGTCGTCACCTCCACCTAAGACGCCTCCACTGCATGCGGACAGGATCATTCCTGCAAGGAGCGCTAGTACTACCCGAGTAAAACAGAAGTACTTAGAAAAGGACTGGCGAATAACAAACAGTATTTGTCCATGCAAGCCCTTCATTTGTCTCTCCTGAAGGCTTATCCTGCCATGCTATTCCGACTCGGAGGCCTGGGAGGATAAATGGTAATTGTCTTCATCCCGTACCTTGGGGTTATGACCTACAGATCCTCAACCGTGTTCCCGGTTTCCCATAAAACCGGGATGCCATTTTCGATGAGATAGTCGACGATGGCCCTGTTCGGCGATCCAGGCGTGAGGTCCATCCCGAGGGATTCAAGATTCACTGGTGGCTTCCAATCATCATCTTGCGACAGTCCACCGTTCTCGTGAAGCGTCTTGATGGGGCTGAGGTCGGTAATTCCAGTGTTGCCCCGAAGGTCGAGGAGTTTTATATTGGTCAAATCCGTAATGAAATCGAGATTATCGATATCAGAAGCCCAAATCGTGAGGCTCCCAAGATGGATAAAGTCGGACACGCGGTCGATGCTGGTATTTGTCAACAGCGATGCGTCGTACAGGCCAAAAGAACTAAGCGTATTAATATTAGGTTCCAGAACCCGTACGAACAATTCATCGAACTGCGAAGCGTTAAGCTGCAATCCGGTCCAGAATTTCTTCCAAGCGAAGTCATCCAGGATATCAATCAAGGCTTCGCTATATGTTAAGTCGTAATGTGAATGCAGCTGGATGAAATTCAATCTTGGCAGGTTCGTCGGGGTGAGCCATGTTAGGGAAGAAGTGGACTCGGGAGAAAAAGACAAAGCCGTTAAAGATGTCACGCTACCGAGTAGCGAATAGTCGGCTACAGGGCAACCTTGTAGACCCAACTTTGACAACTTTTTCAGGGCTGCAATGGGCTCAATTTGACTGAGTCCAGAATTGCCGTCAAGGTTCAATTCCAGGAGTTCCGAACAGAGTTCGATTCCGGTGAGGTCCGTAAGGCCCCCCGCTTCCTCGAAATCATGACTCGCCTCGAGTTCGGTGAGGTCCAGCAAATCGGCGGTTGTAATTTCAGCGAAGGGTTTTCCGGTAGCTTCCTCGAAGAGACTCCTCAACACCGGATCAGGAACGTCTGCTTCAGTGACAGGTTGCGGATCTGGTGCCGTTCCCGGCTTCATCGAGATATTGTTGACTGTAATATCCCCTTTGGTACCACCAAAATCAATATTTAGGCTGACATTAAAATTCAAGTCATAGCTGGAATTCAGACTGAAAACATAGTCTTCGGCAACTGCACTGAGCGGTATGGTATTTTTATCAAGCTTGGAATATGTACTTCCATCACCATTCAGGTCAAGACCGTCCTCTGACAGGGATATATTTATAACATCTCCCGGGTTGGTTGAGGAAGCATTGACTACCATATAATAGGTACCAGCAGTACCAAATTTGTATCTCGACTTCAACACGATTGGCCCCCGTTGCGTGTCCGGATCAGGATTGCGCAACACGAGCTTCTTGTCCGAGCAGTCGGGAACCCGATTCAGGTGTGGCGATTCTGACCATAACCACCAGAAGTTGTAGTCCAAGGCAAAATCGCCATTAAAAATCATTTCTGGGTCTGGTGGTGGAACAAAAGGATTGGTATCAAGCTTAACCAGGTGAATATTGTCCAGCACAAGCTGAACCGCGGTGTCCTTCATAAAATCAAGATAGAAAGTCAGCTGGGCATTCGGGTCATCATGTCCGGGCATAAGCAGGAGGGCAGAATATGATTTGCTGTCCTGCGACAGGTTGAACCACTTATTACTGTAGTTGGAAAAAGTCCGCCCATCACCATCGACATCGGTACCCCACTCCTGGATCCCGGTCGCGATGGTATAATGCTCAACCGAAGCCGAGGCATCGAACGTGATGTAATAGGCACTGTTCTTGTCCAAGGCCACTTCCTGACCAAAGCCAATAGTGTACTCTCCGCCGGCTCCGGACTGGATATCCAGCACAAAGCGCTTCGAGGAGGTATCCACCGAAGCCAGAGCGTCGCTGGTCGAGCTAACCCAAAAGTTCCAGTCATCGAGCCCGGCATCAAAACTGCCATTTTTCA
>MIBM01000043.1:3154-5123 GCA_001830645.1 Spirochaetes bacterium RIFOXYC1_FULL_54_7 | reverse complement strand
CCTGCCGGCAAAGCCAGGGCTTTCAAGAAGGATGTCCACGAGTTTGTTGAGAACGTAAAGAAACTGGCAGCCATGCAGGCAGAGAGTGGTGACTACAAGAACAGGCGCGACGACATGGTGTCAACCTGGGAAAAGGAAGAGAATGCCAGGCTGGCCACCTTCGAAAGCGACCTGGCTGCCAATGGCTTCCAGGTTGTACAGGTACAAACCGAGGACGGCCAGACAAGCACAGATATCCTGCCACTAAGGGCAGGGTCGACCATACCCTTCGACGAGCTGCAGGTCCAGGCAGCGGCAGGCGAAATCCCGGAAGACGAGTTTTCTGCCCTCCGTGAACACTATTTTGGTTATATGGACCAGATGCGAGCCCTCTTCATGGATCTGAAACGGGGTCGCAGCGCCCTGGAATCCAGGATCGAAGCCTTGCGGCGTGATGCCCTGCATCCCCTTATCCATGACGAGGCAGCAGCCATCAAGTCCAGACATGATGACGAGAAAGTCAGGGAATGGCTTGAAGATCTGGAAAAGGACTTCCTGTCCCACCTGTACCTCTTCAACCCGGCTCAGCGTGTCCCGGGAGAACGGCGGGGCAAGCCTCCCCTGTCACGATATGGTGTGAATATCCTTTCCGATAACGAAGGAACCGACAAGCCTCCGGTGGTGTTCGAGTCCAATCCGAACTACGCCAAGCTATTCGGAACCATAGACCTGCCACAGGACGGCCAGGGGGACAACAGGACAGCCTACCTCAAGATACGACCGGGATCGATGATGAAGGCCTCCGGCGGCTTCCTGGTGATGCAGGCTGAAGACCTGGTACAGGATGAGGATGCCTGGAATGCGGTCAAGCGTGTCCTGCGCTCGGGGAAACTTGAAATACAGGGACAGCCTGGTCCCTTTGGTGCATCGGCTTCCATTAAACCGGAACCCTTCGAGGTGGATGTAAAGATCGTACTCATAGGTGGTGAATCATCTTATGACTACCTGTACCAGACCGACCCGGATTTCCAGAAGCTATTCAAGGTCTGCGCCGAGTTTGATGACACCATGCCCCGTAACGATGACACCATCCGCGAGTACGTAGCCTTCGTGCGCAAGATCACCCTGGAGGAAGGGCTCCTGGAGCCATCCATGGACGGCATCGCGGCTATAGTGGAATACGGCATCCGCCTGTCCGAGAAACGCAGTTGCCTTTCCACCCGTTTCTCAAGGATTGCCGATCTCATACGTGAAGCTGATTACCGCGCCGAACTATCCGGAAAGGAAGTGATCGACGCGGATGCCGTCGATGCCGCCCAGCAGACCAGGGCAAGGCTGGCCAATCTTCCGGAAGAGAAACTGGCCGACATGATAGTGTCGGGAGAGATACTTCTGCAGGTCGATGGCGAGGCAGTCGGCCGGGTGAACGGACTGGCTGTCCACGACAGGGGCTACTATGCCTTCGGCCTCCCGGCCGTGATATCCGCCCAGGTCTCTCCAGGTGAAAGCGGCGTTATCAATATTGAAGGAGAATCAGGCCTGTCTGGCGAGATTTATGACAAGGCCGTACTGATTGTGGAAGGCTTTCTGCGGAGCCGCTATGCCAAGGACTTCCCTCTGGCTGTCTCAGCCAGCATCTGCTTTGAACAATCCTACACCGCCATAGAAGGCGACTCCGCCTCGTCCACCGCTGTATACGCCCTGCTTTCTGCCATAGCGCAGGTCCCCCTCAAGCAGAACATAGCCGTAACCGGCTCGGTGAACCAGATGGGCCAGATACAACCCGTAGGCGGCGTCAGCGAGAAGGTGGAAGGCTTCTACCATATCTGTAAGAAGGCAGGCTTTACCGGCACCCAGGGGGTAATGATCCCGAAGCAGAACGTAGGCAACCTGACCCTCTGCAGGGAAGTTCTCGAGGCCATCAAGGCCGGAACGTTCTCCATCTATGCAGTATCGACCATAGACGAAGGCATCCAGGTGCTTACCAGCC
>MIBM01000043.1:0-3054 GCA_001830645.1 Spirochaetes bacterium RIFOXYC1_FULL_54_7 | reverse complement strand
CCGGAATTGATCGCCAAAGCACCAGAGACCACTGCAGAAGCTAGCGTTGCTGCTACCGGGGTGGTCGACGGAGATCAGGCAAGCCAGGCCGCTCCGGTGGCCGAGCCCCAAGTGGCACCTGCGAGCATCAGGCCGAGCTCTGTCCCCACTTCACCACAATCAGCACCCAAGCCAGCTGCCCCACGGCCAACACCAGCGGCCGCCCAGACAGTACCTTCTCCCAAACCGGAAACACCCTTACCTGCTCCTGCCAAGCCGTACTTGCCGACAAGTCAACCAACACAAGCGGCAGTGGCAAGCCAGGAGAAGCCAAGACAGGTTGGCGAGGTCGTCTACACTGAAGGCAAGGTGTCGGTACACAGGGCTGGAAAAACCATAACAGCGCTGGATATAGGGGATGTGGTCCATGCCTACGACGTAGTGATGACCGGACCGGCCAGCCTTGCCCAGGTGGATCTCGGATCCGGCAGGCCGGGAGGGGCGTTCATACGGCTTTCAGAGAACACCGCCTTCTACTTCGACACCAAGGAACTGTCAGTGGAACAACGGCGAACGGTCCTCCAACTACTGTCCGGATCGATTGCGGTAAAAGTGGAAAAACTGGCCGGCGGATCCTTCTCAGCGGTAAGTGATACCGCGGTTCTTGGTGTCAGAGGTACAGAATTTGTAATCGACACCATACCCGACGGATCCATCCTGGTCAGTTGCGTGGAAGGAGCGGTTGCGATCCAGGGTCCTGAAGGGCAGACAGCGACAGCCCAGCCCGGCAAGGCTGTGACAGGCCGCGAGGCTGGACTGGTAACAGCCACCGTCACTGTTTCCGAACTGGCCCGGTTCAGAAGCAGCTGGCGTCAGGACAGCTTTGCCAGCTTTGCAGACCAGGCTGTGCGGTACAGCTCAGGCTATGCAACTACGCTGGACACCAAGCGCGGAGCCTTTGACGCTGCACTGGCAAGCCTCCGCAGCCAGGAAGCCACGCTGAGTCTATGGCGCGAAGCAAAAGCTTCCGGCAAGGCACCCCGTTTCTCGGAATGGACCACCGAAAAGAAGGCTTTAGGAGGGGTACTCTTCGAGAGCCTCAAGGCCTTGTTCATCATGGAACGACCATATTACCGGCTACTGGAACTGAAGAGCCTCCATGGGAGAGGCACCGGTGTTGGCACCCTGCAGGACGACAGAAGCACAACGGACTTCTTCAACCAGTTTGATGCCCGCTATGGTTCCCTGGCCGACGGTATGGCAAATGTTCGGGAAGCACTCCTGCTCTTCGCCTGGGCGTCTGCTGGAAGCCCACTCGGCGATTTCTTCGGAGCCAAAGCCGAAAGCCTTGGCAGCGGAGCCTTGTTCCTGAATGGTGATAACTGGTAAGGAATCAATCCCAGGCCAGTCAGGGCAGCAGGTCGGGTTTCAACAGTACCACCTCCGATACGGGCTCTGTCCCTGATTCGCCGTTGCACGGGCTCTGTCCCCGTTGCACGGGCTCTGTCTCCCAGGCCAGATGACTGGAATTCCTGATCAAGACGATATAGTTCAGTGCCGGATGGAGGGGTTATGGGAAAGACTCTCTGCAGACAAAACTTTGTGTGGGTTGTTTTTTCAATGTTTCTGGCCTCAGCCTTGCCGATGGTGCAGGCCCAGGTCCTCCCCGATGCTGCCCATGAGGCAGGTTTCACAGCGGTAAAGGACAAACGGATCGGGCCGTTCGCTGTCAAAAACCTTGCAGGGTCAGTATTGGCCTCCGGGGATATGGATGACCGACCGGTTTTGTATCACATATGGTCACCCATAAACGATCCTTCAGGCCTCGGGCCTTCAGTGGCAGCCGAGCTGGCCAGAGAACTACCCGGAACAGATATCGTTGTGCTCAGCACAGCCACAACTTCCAGGCTATCAGCCTTGGCCACACAAATGACCTTGGATAAGCATCGGACAGCCGCAAATGCCCGTGATGCCATACGTGCCCTCGGCAACCCGCCGGCACCAGCCTGGGTATTTGTGGCTGCAGGAGGCGAGATCGTTGCCTTGAGACTTGGCAGACTGCAGGCCGAGGAGGCAACCCGGGCCGCAAAAGCCCTATTCCAGACCTGGAAATCCATTGCGGAAATTGCACCACAACAGCAACCGGGAGGGACAGAGCAACCAGTGCCAGAGCCACCGGAGACGGAGCCTGCAACAAAACTCGCATCAACATCGCCGGTTGGGCTGAATACCGGTCTTGTCAATGCCGGTTTTGCCCAGGCAATCGAGATTGAAATTGTTGCCGAGCTCAATCTTGCCCGGACCAGACCGGATGTATACATGGGGATCCTGAATGACTATAGGGCATCCATAAAAGGAAACAGGCTCGAAGTACCGGGCGAGACAACCATACTGCTGGAAGAAGGCACCAAGGCCGTGGACGAGGCTATAGCCTTCCTGAAGAAGCAACGAGCTCTGTCCCCACTCGTTCTGTCACGTGGTCTTAGCCTTGCAGCCCGGGACCACGCCCTGGATCAGGGCAAGACAGGACAGACAGGGCATACAGGCTCGGACCGCAGCACCATGGGCACCCGTATCGAGCGCTACGGCCAGTGGCAGAAAACTGCTGGAGAAAACATTGCTTATGGTGGCCAGACTGTACGGGATTTCATGATCCAGCTCATCGTGGATGATGGAGTTCCCAGCCGCGGACATAGAACCAATATCTTCAATCCGGAGTTCCTGGTTGTCGGGATAGCGGTTGGCACCCATCCAGTTTTCAGAACCATCTGTGTGCAGAATTTTGCAGGGGGCTATACGGAACGTTGAAGTCAGGCATGCTGGAATCCGGTTGCCCTCCTCCGCCGTTTCCGTTACTATCCAGAGCATGAAAATGAAAAGGCTGCCCGAAAGGCATAATCCATCCATCTACCTGCCCAAGGAAGCCTGGTCCTGGTGACAGGCGGGTCTGTCCGGCACTTTCCAGCGCCGCCGGGGCTATCCCTTCGAGGACAGGCCGACCCTGGTAGACGACCTGCCCTGACCACGGCCAGCGTCACGTCGTGACGCCGTTGCATAGGCATTGTGCGGCGAACA
>MIBM01000042.1:2958-3064 GCA_001830645.1 Spirochaetes bacterium RIFOXYC1_FULL_54_7 | reverse complement strand
GTCACCCTGAAGGGGCCGGAGGTTGCGGAGGATGAAGGCCAGCGCGACCCGGTACTGGTCCTGCACGGTGCCCGGTATGTCCTGGCTGTCATTGTAGCTATCGATA
>MIBM01000042.1:0-2934 GCA_001830645.1 Spirochaetes bacterium RIFOXYC1_FULL_54_7 | reverse complement strand
ACAGCCTTTGTTATGTAGACCGGAAGGCGGTATGACGGGAACCGGGCAAACAACAAGGTGCCCGCCACATTGAGCCCTTCGTCACTGCAGAGATTCATATTGCGCAGGATGCGCCAGAGTCCCTCCGGCCCCTGCTCCTGATCGAGGGGCTCGCCGAACACTTTTTCATAAAAGGGACCGAAGACACTCAGATCCACATCCTGCACGCTGGTTCCACGGACAGGAATTTCGTCGCCGTGCATCAGTCCGGCATTCTGGAATATACGCTGGATCTCTTCCCGCGAGGTAGCCCGGCGCTTGTCCGCCCCGGACTTGATCCAGATGGCCCCATCCTTGTCCATGTACGGCTTGCTGGATCCTTCAAGTACTGAAACCACCACAACAGTACCTGCCTGGGTACCAATATTTTCAGAGACTGGATTGACTGCGGGCCTGACCCCCTGGGAGGCAGCATTTGACAGATGCTGGTTCAAGGTCCTGACCTCGGCAGGCGAAAGCCCCCGGATGGTGCCATCATCCCTGACACCGACAAAGAGGGTTCCCCCCGAGCCGTTCGAGAAGGCTACCAGTTCCGCAGTCAGGCTCTCTGTATTGGCAACCAGCTCCTTGAACTGGGTCCGGGAGTCCTCCCCTAGAGAAATCCTGGTTACCAACTCAGCTTCGGTCATAGTCCATCCTCCACACACCCGATTCGTCATAGTATACGCCAATCATCCCCCCTTGTCGCGCAGGGATTCCCCCTCGATAGGTAAGCCCCGCCACTTTCATGAACCAGGAACAGCTGGTCACCAAAAATACAAGTTGACTAGTCTGACTAATCAGAATATCCTATATGAAGGAGGTTGCCATGAACGCAAAAACATGGGCCCTGCAGGATGCCAAGGCACGTTTCAGCGAACTCTTCACCCAGGTCTGCTCGGTGGGACCCCAGAAGGTGACCCGCCACGGCAAGGAAGCCATCATCCTGCTTGCAGAAGCCGAATACCATAGGCTCAGTGGCGGGGGACAGTCTCTGGTCAACTTCCTGCTTGCTGCTCCCAAGGCAGAGCTTGATATCCGCAGACAGCCGGACTTTGGCCGGTCAGTCGAGCTATGAACTTCCTGCTGGATACCTGTGCCATTTCCGAGACTATCAAGCCAAAACCTGACGCCGGATTCATGGGCTGGCTGCAGGACCAGCACGCCGGTCAGCTTTACATCTGTACCATCACTCTAGGTGAGCTGCGCAAGGGTATGGACAGATTGCCCACAAGCTCCAAAAAACACGATCTGCTGCTGTGGCTGATCCGCCTTACCAGCGACTATGCCGACCGTTTCCTGGACTTTGACACCGAATCCGCCTTTACCTGGGGAGCCTTGTCCGCCAGCCTGGAAACCTCGGGCTCACCCCTGCCCGTGCTGGATGCCATGATTGCCGCCTGCGCGCTGCGTCACGGCTGCACCCTGGTAACCCGCAACGATAGCGACTACCTGCGTACCGGGGTGCCGCTGCTGAATCCATGGAGTAGCGGGTCATGAACTGTGTTCCGACCATATCTGAGAAAGTCAGCCTATACACATCCCTGAACACCAGCAATGCATAATACAAGGCCATCGTTTCACCTGATTCCATGCCTCGACAGAGGCGCTGCGCACCCCTGAATTCCAGACTGTAATACGAGTGTCAAATAGGAAAAGTTAAAAAGCCCGTACCGCACGGACGGCGCGAGTGAGGCTCCTGCCGTTGCCGCGCTGATTGCCATCAGAGAATCTCTGCTCCCACGCGCCGTAGTTGTAGTCCAGCGAGGACGACCAGTACCAGTTTGACCCGAACCCTCCCAGATTTGCCTTCTTTAGGTTCTGGTACATCAGGTTGAGCTCGTCCTTGCTGGGCAGGAACCAATCGTTGAAACCCCCTAGACTCAAGTTGCGGCATAGCATTGCCGCATAGCTACCGCTCCCTTGGGCGGCAATGATCGCCACGATATTGGCCTTGCCGGTGCCGACAGCAGTACCGATGCCCTTAATATCAATATTATTACCATTGAACCACTGGATCCCGGCATGGGTATCCACCGGAGCGGCTTCCAGATAGCGCCACCCGTTGCTGACATAGCCCTTGTCAAAAAAAACCAGCCCGCCGGCAGGCCCCAGTCTACCTATAGTGTATACTAATGTTGCACTTATTGTGACTAATGCCCCCGGGGCTATGTTGATAGTCTGTTTGAAAGGCAGTAGATTTTCAGCGCTCCATTTAACTTCCAGTGCGTAGCTGCCTTCGGCAATAGGGCCGCGGTACGGCAGGGGGCCAAGGTTCTGGTCGTCAACAAAGAGCTCGCCTTTTACGGCACTGACCGTAGTACTCACATTCAGGGTGCCCACCGCGGCGGTCGGGTTGTTTCTTCTACCTGTCGTAAAGTAGGCAGCCCGCTGCCTGGGCTGAGCATTTGCCACTACCTCGCCATTGGTCAGGTTGCGCACGCGCACGGCCCGCACGTCCACAGCATAGCGCTTGTTGGCCGCATCCCGGCTTATGCCCCAGTCTATCTCGGCAGCCAGGGCTCCGGCCTTTACGGCCGCATCAAGGGCCAGTATGGCGGCCCGGGGATCGCTGGCCCTGGCCAGGTCGGCCACCACTGGTACCGGCACCATGGGCACATAGGGGTCGGCGGAGGCCACCGTAAAAGGCCAGGTCCGGGTGTTGCGGTCAAACTCGCCTATGGTCAGCCTGGCAGCACTGCCGCTTATGGTCCAGACCCGGTTCTGCAGGGTGGCCAGGGTATCGTTGAACTGGCTGCGCATGGCCTGGGTCTGGGTAAAGCGCTGGGTCTCGGCATTGCTGCGCAGACTGGAAAGCTCTGTCTGGCGGCCGGATTGCAGGGTGGCCTTTTCCTTGGCGATGCGGGCATTGAACTCCGCATCGGTTTCTATTAGTTCCGGCTTCTGGGCATCCAG
>MIBM01000041.1:2158-5132 GCA_001830645.1 Spirochaetes bacterium RIFOXYC1_FULL_54_7 | reverse complement strand
CCAGCAGGCCATCGGCTGCCTTTATCTGGGCCTTGGTCAATTCCAGGACAAAGCCGCCCAGGCGTTCAATAAAACTGCCGAGTTCATCCGGAAACAAGCCCATCCACATGAAGGTGTTCTCCGAACCAATGATGCGCCACAGAGCCTCATGGCCCTCAAGGATGGAACCATAGACCGGGAAATCGGAATGGATCGACTTTACGGTGTCTATCCAGGGCGGGCTGTTCCGGCTGATCACATCGCCTATGCCGGCTATCTGGTTGTCCCCTCCGCTGAAATAGCGGCGGTCATCCCAGGGGTCATCAAACTGGAAGGCCAGCATCTTCTCCACGCTGTCGGTCTCGAAATGCTCGAAGTACGGCATCTGCACGCCTTCACGGCGACGTATAACCGCCTCGAAACCGGTCTTCAGGATGGTATCGTGGTCTTCTTCCTTTATGACCTCGAACTGCTTGATGTGCGGATCCATATTGGGCACGGTGCAGATCCAGTCCAGGTCGTAATGCTTGTAGATGTCCGCATCCGCAGGAAGACCCAGTTCCTCTTTCCAGCGGTTCAGGAAGGAAGTCCAGAAGAAGTCACTGATGGGTACCTTGTCGGCTTCCTCATGCCTGAGGGTCTTGTTCATCCGCTCCAGCTTGAGGAGGCAGGAATCGGTTCTCTTAATGGCTGCCATGTCACTGCCTCCTAGTCAAGATGGAAGACTTCTTCCATGTTCGCCCACCACTCGCCGGGGGCCCGGGTTTCTATGGGATCTTGCATGGGTTTCATGAGGTCCCACCATTTCTGGGTCAGAGGGTCATCAGCCATTTTCTTCATGTCACCGTCAAAGTCCGTACCCACATATTCCATGTAGGCGAAGAGCAGTCCGTCTTTCAGGAAAATGGAATAGTTCCGGATATTGCATTCCGTGATCCTGGCTAGTATCCCCGGCCAGACTTCGGCATGGTACTTCTTGTATTCATTGAGCTTTTCGCTTTTCACACGAATGATCTGTCCGTAGCGAACCATACGAACCTCCTATGCTGTATCTGGCCACTCTAGCACATATTCACCAGCTGTCAATAAAATTCATTAAATAATTTCACCATTTTCACATAGACTACAATGAACCGCAGCCTTGGAAGGGAAGGGAGAATAATCAGGCTTGCTGCCGAATAGGCGTTGCACCCTAGCAGAACCAGGAACGATACTGGATCATTCTTTGGCAATTCAATCTAATTATATATTATATAATTAATTAAAATACTGCAATCATTCATGGTCAAATCCTGAAACGCCTCTTGGGGGGGTATGAATACAATGGCAGCTTCCGAATCCTGCCAAAAGATGTAGAAATTCTACCATGTTTACTTATCCTACTTGGTAAATATTTTTACCAATTCAAGGCAGTTCCGGCAGAAAATATGAATTTTTGATGCCCTCCATCCTAACTTGCATGATTTTTATGGTTGTTCCGCATTGCTGGCAGACCATACAATACGCAGAAGCACAGTTCGGAGGTTTTCATGTTGCACGACCCGGGATCATACAGCCCACCCCAGGATTACGAGGAGATCAAGTTGTCAGGCAAGGAACAGGATGTCCTGCGAAGTCTGGGCAGCGAACTGGCAGCCATATCAGCTCTGGGCTGCCACAAGGAGACCGCAGAACTGTGGCGCCGTGTGAACGACCTGGAATCGGTGCGGCCGGTGGTCTGGATAAACGAGATACCATGGCACGAGATGAATGTGGACAACGAACTGACTCCTGGGACCACCCATCCCTGGGCCCAGGAACTGGAAACAAGATTGCGCCGTACAATCTACCAGTGGAGGCATATGCCCGGAGACATGGTAGTCAACGACTACATCGAATGTCCCCTGGTCATACACTCCACCGACTTCGGCATCCATGAAGAAGTGGATGTGGCCAAGACCGACGCTTCCAACGAAATCATCTCCCGGCATTTCCATATACAAATCAGCAAGATGGAAGACGTGGACAAGATCAAGATGCCTATAGTCACCCACAACGAGAAAATGACCGAGCTGGCCTACAGCACCATGCAGGACATCTTCAAGGATGTAATGCCGGTGAAGAAGGTCGGGCAGACCCATATCTGGTTTACACCCTGGGATTACCTGATACGCTGGACAGGTGTGCAGGAAGCCATGTACGCCCTCTACGAGGATCCAGATATGGTCAACGCCGCGGTAGAACGCATGACAGACGCCTGGATGATTGAACTGGACCAGTTTGTACAGCAGAACCTCCTGTACCTGGACTGTGACAATACCCGCATAGGCTCAGGCGGCTACGGATACACAAACCAGCTTCCTGGCAAACCCTTCAAGCAGGGGCAGGTCAAGCCACACAACATGTGGGGCTGTTCCAACGCCCAGGTCTTCTCGGAAGTCTCACCGGAGATGCACTGGGAGTTTGCCCTGCGACATGACTTCCGCTGGCTGGAGCGCTGGGGTCTCACCTACTACGGGTGCTGCGAACCCCTGCAGGGCAAGATGGACCTGATGCGCAAGATTCCCAATCTACGCAAGATCTCCGTCAGCCCCTGGAACAATTACGAACGCATACTTCCTGACATGAACGGCCAGTATGTGGCCAGCATCAAGCCGAATCCGGCCATCTTCGTGGACGAAGTGTTCAGCCCCGAGCTGGCCAGGGACAATCTCCGGAAGGCCGTCGATGCCGGAGGCGATTTCAGCCACATCGAATTCATCATGAAGGACATCTCCACCGTGCGCTACCGGCCACAAAACCTGTGGCTGTGGTCAGAAATTGCCATGGATGTTGCCAGACGGGCAGAGAAGAAGTGATGACGCCCCGGGAGACAGTGCAGGCCGCCTTCGAGCACAGGCCAACACCAAGGGTGGCAAAATGGTTCGGCTCATCCCCGGAGTTCATAGCCCTGGCCGTCGATAGACTGGGATTGCCAGACGAGGAAGCCCTTCGCCTCCGGCTAGGCGACGATTTC
>MIBM01000041.1:0-2135 GCA_001830645.1 Spirochaetes bacterium RIFOXYC1_FULL_54_7 | reverse complement strand
AAGGCGAGCCTGGCTGAGCTGGATGACTATCCCTGGCCTGATCCAGCCTGGGCAGACGTTTCAGGCATCCGGGCTGCAGCAGCCAGATACAATGGTCACTTTGCCATCCTCGGTGGCGAGTGGTCACCCTTCTGGCACGACGCCATAGACCTGGTGGGCATGGAGAACCTGTACTATCTGATGTACGACAATCCGGCCTATGTGGATATGCTGCTTGGCAGGATAAATAGCTACTACCTGGCGGCCACGGAGCGGGCCTTCGAGCTGGCTGGAGACCTCATCGATATCCACTTCATAGGCAACGACTTCGGCGGCCAGACTGGCCCCCTGCTTGGCCCCGAGCTGTTCGACCGCTTCATGAAACCCCAGCTAGAGGCCCATGCCCGGCTGGCCCACCGCTTCGGCAAGAGGCTGATGATGCACTGCTGCGGCGGCTTCAGACCCCTGATGCCCTCGATGATAGCCGCCGGGATAGACGGCCTGCACGCCCTGCAGCCAGACTGCGCGGGCATGGATCCAGCGGGGCTCAAGAAGGATTTTGGCAACTACGTGGTGCTCAACGGCGGCCTGGATAGCAAGGCCTTCCTCATCCAGGGCACGCCGGATCAGGTCAGAAAAAAGACCCTAGAAGTCATGGACATCATGAGCCCTGGTGGCGGGCATATAGCCGGGGCCAGCCATGACTACATCCTGCCCGAGACGCCTCTTGAAAACGTGCTGGCCATGTTCGATACCATCAAGGAATACCGCAGCTACTGATGGTTGTTACCCTGCCCGGCAAGATAATCCTGGGGGCTTACGCCCAGGATCTTCTTGAAGATGGCGTGGAAGTAGCTGGCTTCCGCATAACCCACAGCCTTGGCCACATCCTTGGTCTTAAGCTCCCCTTCCAGCAACAACACTTTGGCCTTCATGATCCGCAGTTCGTTCAGGTACCTGGAATAGGTGTTGCCTGTCCTCTCCTTGAACAGCTTGCCCAGGTAGGCTGCCGACAGCCCGAAGCGTTCTGCAATGGTCTTCAGGGCAAGGGGATCGGCATAGTGAAGCTCGGTAAAGCTGATGAGCCTCTCCACCAAGGAAGCCGACAGCTTGCCCCGGGCAATCAGGGTATCCAGCAATTCAACCGCTGAAGCCCTGATCCATTCCAGAGCCTCGCCGGGATGCTCGCGCCGGGCCAGGCCGCGGTACAGCAGTTCGTAGCCACCAAACAGCGATACGCCATCCACATCGTGGGTGCGGGCCAGATTCAGAAGGCCGGACAGCATCTCGATGAGCAGGCCTCTGAAATAGTCTACGGACATGGCATGGCTGTCCGCTATGCGGCGATGCAGGTCATCAAAAAAGCCGTTGAGCTCATCCAGACGGCCTTCAGCTATGATGCCGCAGAGCAGGTCAGCGGGGGAAAACTCCAGACCCTGCCTGGATGCTATGTAGGAATCGGCCTCTGCGGCTGTTACGATGGACAACGGCAGGTAGCGGATGGGCTCCACGGCTATGCCACTGAACCAGTCAGCAGCGGTCCTTACCGCAAGCATGCCATCTATCACCGGCGACTGGTAGGTTACCGCCTTGAGGGTTCCATCCTTCACAAACTCGAAGCCACGCCGGGTCGCCCCATTGGCCACGCAGATGATGTCCTGCCTGCCACGTTCGACCAGGGCACGCTTGACCCCTTCTATCGGGATTGCGTCATCCGCCGAGACTATGCCCTTGAGCCTGTCGCCATAGCGGTCCAGCCAGGTGAGCACCGCCAGGCGGGTACGCTCGCGCTCGAACTCCGTAAACCTCACGTCCAGACAACTCATCTGCGGAGCCAGCCTGTTCAGTTCGGTGCGGAAACCCCAGACCCTGGCAAGGTACGGAGAGGTTCCGGGTTTATGGCTTATGATGCAGTAGCCTCCACAGTGATCCATCAAGGATGCAAAGTGACGGGCCAGCAGTCTATGCTGACCCCAGTCGTTGGGCCCGGTCCATGAAATGATGGACGCGTAGGCTTCGGACTCAAGAGACTGGTTGCTGGCTATTACAGGGATGCTGGCTTCCGCGAGTCGCCTGAAACATTCGGTGGCCAGAAAAGGTTCCACAGGCACAAAAATGACAAGGTCCGGCTTGCTTTCAACCAGTTCATCCACGAT
>MIBM01000040.1:512-2867 GCA_001830645.1 Spirochaetes bacterium RIFOXYC1_FULL_54_7 | reverse complement strand
CCCCGGATGCATGGTGTCTGTCAAGGCGCACCCGGTAGCCAGTGGGGTGGACATACACCTCATCGGGCAGGACCCTCAGTTCATGCTTCTGTCCGTCCCGGATCCAGCTGGCCTTCTGCTCGTCCAGCGATATGGTAGCATCCTCGGGCAGATACACAACCTGAGGAAAGATCCTGTCTATGGCATAGCCTTCGGGGCGTATCTCGATACGCTCGCCGAGCAGGCGGATGGTATCCTCGAAGGTCTGCCCCTTGGAATGCAGATTGGTATCCGGGAGGAATACATTGCCCAGACTGAAGCTGGGCAACACCAGGGCACCGCCTGAGTGTTCTTCTTCGGTAAGACCAAGGAGGTTGGATGAATAGGATATCTGGGTCTTGATCTCTTTCTTGGAATAGCCAAAGTAATTGTCGGCGATGATGGTGATGATCACACCTCGCTCATCCCTGGCACAGATCTTGAAGGCCTTGCCGTCGTTGTATTTTTCGGCTGGATCCTTCCAGGCCATGCCCTCGGCTTTCTGCCGTTCCGTGGCATCTGCCCAGCCGGGAAGGCCAACTTCTTTCTTGGTCAGGCTGGTCAGGTGGGTGGCCAGGATTATGCAGCCCGTATGTCCAGTCCAGTGAAGGGGATCGAGGGCAGCATCGTTTTCGGAGACATAGGGGTCTCCTGAGTTGCCGAAGATGCTTTCTACGAAGTCCAGATTGGCGGCAAGGGAGGCGGGAGCAAAGAAACGCGTCTCCATGGCCATCTCCGGCATGTAGCCCGGTACCTCTGGTCTGACCATGGGCCGGAGCAGCAAGGACAGGAAGATCTTGGCCGGTTCCGGTTCGCAGGCGGTGAAGGGAAGTATGAGCAGTTCTTCGGGTGGTGCAAAGGCGGCCTTGAGCAGCCGTGCAAAGGCTAACTGCGGCACTTCCTTCTTGTCCAGGGGAACAGGAAGGCCACCGTCCACGATGTGGAACACACCCTGGGTGGTCCGGCGGTCGTTTGCAGGATTATGCAGTATGCCGTTCCGGATGCGGTACGATGACAGTGTGGGGGACTTGTAGTCATGGGCATCGGGCGGAATGGACAGTTCCCTGGCCATCCCGTAGCGGTCCAGGGTAAGCGTTTTTGAAGGGAGCCGTGGCTTGTCAGCCTCGGGCAGAGCTGCCAGGTATGAGTCCAGGAAGGCCTGGATACGGCTGTCCACCGGAGGCAGGTAATCTGACAGCAGGCGGCTTTTTTCCCGGTAATTGGCGATCATGTCGCTGGCCAGATCCAGGAAGGCCGTACCTTCCTTGGCATACACAGGGAGCCCAAGTCCGGACAATTTCAGGTTGATATAGGCAATCAGCCTGCCGCGCTCGGCTGCGGACTGGCGGTCAAGCTTGACACCGTGATCTCTTTTAATAGGCATAGGTACCTCCGGCTGGAATGGAAACAGTACGGTTTATGTTACTGCACAGGCTTATATTGTTCCAGTACTTCAGATCTTGTCCTTCCTTGCCAGGGTTTTGGGGTGTAGTATGGAACCATGGCTGATATCGGACTTCAAGCGGTTCTGGAATTCATTCTCAACAAAGCGGAACCTGCGGAATTCGAGGTAATCCTCAAGGCCTGTGAACGACGCCGCAAGGACCTGGGGCGCTACGCAAGGCTGGGCGGCATGAATCCGGCCATGATGGCCGACAGGATGGCAGCCTCCATCAATGAAGGGGTGTCATCCAGCATGGAATCCCTGAGGGATACGGTCAGGTCCTATGTAGAACGTATCATCCGCGAGCATGCTCCCGAAGCAGGAGATGATGAAGTGGAAGCCCTGCTGCGGCATTACCTTCCTGATCCACCAGCCACTACGGATCCGTCGGGACCAGGTGCCGGACTTTACGATGAGGATAAGGCTGATCGGCTGCCGCCTGATGCCTTGGTCATTATGGTCCGGGACTTTACTGATTATTCCCTGGGTTTGATGCCACCATCCAAACAGAAAGAGCTCTGGGACTGGATGCCGGATTGGCAGGACAAGTACTGGTCAGCATTTCCCCCTGAAATAAAGGCTTTCGTGAAGGCCCGGCTGGAAGGCCGGCTGGATGATGAGGACTTCTGGGGCGCCACGCTCGGATTCCTGGGGCTTTGACAAGGGTCCAGGTGCCAACTGGTGTTGGAACAGCAGTTTTGGAACGGCAGTTATTGTCATTCGGGCGCCAGGTCCGTGTTATACTCGCTCCGGTCAAGATGCGTATAGAGGGGGCTTGATGGATACGATCATACTGGATGGCCGGGAACTGACAGTCAAGGATGTAGTGCTGGTAGCCCGCTATGGTGCCGTGGCTGCCCTGGCCGAGGAAGCCGTAGGTCGCATAGAGACCT
>MIBM01000040.1:0-422 GCA_001830645.1 Spirochaetes bacterium RIFOXYC1_FULL_54_7 | reverse complement strand
GCAAGGACGACAATGCAGCCCTCCAGAAGAACTTGATCATGAGTCACGCGGTCGGCGTCGGCGAGCCCCTTGCGGACGAGATCGTACGCGCCATGATGCTCCTGCGCGCGAATGCCCTGGCTGTTGGTGTATCCGGAGCCAGGCTGGGTACGGTGCTGGCCCTGATAGACATGCTGAACGCCGGGGTGGTGCCCATCGTCCCTGAGAAGGGATCCTTGGGAGCTTCAGGAGACCTGGCACCTTTGGCCCACATGGCCATAGCCTTGTGTGGCATGGGTGAGGCACGCTACCGGGGTATGCGCATGCCGTCGGATGAAGCCTTGAAGGTGGCTGGTCTTCAGCCAGTAGTGCTGTCAGCAAAAGAGGGCCTGGCCTTGATAAACGGCACCCAGTGCATGACGGCGATTGCGGCTATAGCGGTC
>MIBM01000039.1 GCA_001830645.1 Spirochaetes bacterium RIFOXYC1_FULL_54_7 | reverse complement strand
AGCCGCGGTATGGTGCACTCAACAACTTCCTGTTGGCCCTTGGGGCTCCGGAGGTCACCTGGCTTGGCCATCCGCAGTATGCCTATGCTGCGGTGATAGTCCAGGACATCTGGCGCATGTGGCCCTTCGTGTTCATGCTTCTGTATGCGGGCCTTGCGGGCATTCCAACCGATATCCTTGAAGCCGCCGAGATAGACGGTGCTGGTTTCTGGAAGCGTCTGACCAGAGTCGTACTTCCCCTCCTGTACCCGACCATGCTTACAGCCCTGCTTCTGCGCATCATCGATGCCTTGCGTATCTTCAGCGAGGTGTATGTGATGACCGAGGGCGGTCCGGGCATGGCCACCACCCTGTTCAGTCTTTATACGCACAGGCAGGCCTTCGGTTACATGAAAGTCGGCATGTCCAGTGCCATGGCCATCTTCCTTCTCCTGGTTTCAATCACCTTTGCTGTCACCCTTGTCCGCAAGAACATGAGTCTTGAAAAACTCGAGGAACAGGGAGGTGACCGATGAGGCTATCAACCAGAAGGAAGGTAATTACCGCCGGCGTGGCATTTTTTGCCCTCGCGGTGCTCCTGGGGGAGCTGTATCCCATCGTCATTACCTTGGTGAATGGCTTCCGGCGTGACATTGTCATCCTCTCCGGCCAGAAATTCGCCTTCAGCCAGATTACCACTGCCAGCTACGCCCTGGTGTTCCAGAACAGGCAGTTGATGAAGGCCATGGGCAATTCCATAATCGTAGGTCTGGTGTCAACCGCCCTGTCCGTCGGCGTTGGCGCCATGGCTGCCTATGGCATAACCAGATTCCGGTTCAGGGGCCGAAATGGCCTGGCCTACAGTTTCCTGGTGTTCCGCATGCTGCCCCAGATGTCCTTGGTGGTAGCCTTGTATCTGATGTTCCGTGGTATAGGCATACGAGACACCATTTTTGGCATTTCACTTGCCCACTCCAGTTTCAATGTTCCGTATGTGATCTGGATGCTCATTCCCTTCTTCACCGCGGTGGACAAGAGCTATGAGGAAGCCGCCATGGTGGACGGTTGCACGCGGATGACCATTTTCCGGCTGGTTTTCCTGCCTCTGGTAGCACCTGGGTTGGTGGTGGCGGCAGTCTTTGCCTTCATCAACAGCTGGAACGAGTTCCTTTACGCGCTTATCCTGACAGGAACAAAGGCCAGGACAGCGCCAGTGGCCATCAGCAGCCTCATAGGCGGTGATACACTTACCTGGGGACAGATGTGTGCTGCCAGTACGGTGATGCTTATGCCTGTATTCGCTTTTACCCTGGCTATGCAGAAGTTCCTGATCCGTGGCGTTGCCGCAGGCGGCGTCAAGGGCTGAAGCCTGCTCGCCAGTTTTACAAGCCCGCCCGCGGCCAACGCAGGGCGGGCGTTTTTTCGGAGGATATGATGATCAATTTGGAAAAGAACGCCGATGGCTTTACGATATCAATAGGCGGGAATACTGTCCTGTCACATAGTGCCGCCAGACCCTTCATGTATGCAGGCTGCGGCAACGAACTTGTGGACATGTACCGCGGTAACTTTCAGATAGAAGACCGGATAGTACAGCGGATAGGGCTGCCGGACTGGCACTTTCCTGACCTGCCTACCGGTAGCCTGGGCGGCGGACGCCCGGGGTCCGGTACGGCCAGGATAGATGCAGCCGGCATTCTGGTAGTTTTCTCGGCCGCCGGGAAATTCGGGATATCCTGTGTTCTTGCCGAAGAGGATGGTCGCCTGGTCCTTCGTTTCAAATGCGACGATACCGCTGCGGACACTAGCAACCGTTACTGGTTCCGTCTGCCTGCCCAGCCGGATGAACGTGTATACGGTGGAGGTGAGCAGTTCAGCCATTTCGATCTCCGGGGGCGCCGTTTCCCGCTTTGGTCCAGCGAGCAGGGTGTAGGGCGGAACAAGCGCACGAGGATCACCTTCGAGGCGGATGTAAACGACCGCTGTGGTGGCGACTACTGGTGGACCTTCTTTCCCCAGCCCACCCTGGTTTCCTCAAGGCATTACTATGTGCATGCCGATTGCCCGGCCTATGCGGCTTTTGACTTCCGGGAACCCTCCTTCCATGAGCTGGAGTTCTGGGCCTTGCCCGATAGCCTGACCTTCGGCTCCGCCCCGAGCATGCTTGAGCTGGTGCAGGATGTTTCAGCCCTGCTGGGACGTCAGCCTTCCCTGCCGGACTGGGTTCATGACGGCGTCATACTTGGTATCCAGGGGGGCACCGAGACTTGCCAGTCCAGGCTGGACCGGGCCCGGCAGCGCGGTGTGCCTGTCAGCGGTATCTGGGCCCAGGACTGGGAGGGCATCCGTATGACCGGCTTTGGCCAGCGTCTTATGTGGAACTGGGAATGGGATCCCCAGCGCTACCCTGGCCTGCCAGAGGCCATCAAGCGCTGGAAGAAAGAGGGTGTCCGGTTCCTGGGCTACGCCAACCCCTATGTGGCTGCGGGCAAGCCCTTGTTCGAGGAAGCCGCAGCCAAGGGTTTCCTGGCCAAGGATGCCTGCGGCAAGGACTACCTGGTTGACTTCGGCGAGTTTGATGCGGGCATCCCGGACTTCACCAACCCTGCGGCCTATGACTGGTACAAGGGCGTCATACGCCGCAACCTGGTAGACTTCGGTCTGGCGGGCTGGATGGCTGACTTCGGCGAATATCTGCCCACCGATGCGGTTTTATTTGACGGCAGACCAGCCATGCTTGCCCACAACGAATGGCCTGCCATCTGGGCGCGCATAAACCGGGAGGCGGTGGAAGAGGCTGGTCTCATGGACGAGGTGACCTTTTTCATGCGGGCCGGTTTCACGGGTAGCCAGAAATGGTGTCCCCTCATGTGGGCAGGGGACCAGAACGTGGATTGGTCAGAGGACGATGGCATAGGTTCGGTCATACCGGCGGCTCTGTCCCTGGCCATGTGCGGTCATGGTCTGCACCACAGCGACATAGGCGGCTATACCACCCTGTACAGTATGAAGCGCACCAAGGAACTCTTCCTGCGTTGGGCAGAGTTTGCCGCTTTTACGCCGATGATGCGCAGCCATGAGGGCAACCGCCCCGGCGACAACTGGCAGTTCGACTCGGATGATGCAACCCTGGATGATCTGGCCAGGATAGGCCGGGTCTTCGTTACCCTGAAGGCCTATCGCAAGGCCGTGGTTGACGAGTGCGCCA